>CBDUOG010000038.1:0-20096 GCA_965368785.1 uncultured Gammaproteobacteria bacterium
GAGCTGTACTCAGGGCGATTCAGGCGGAAGCGCTTTTGGCCCTTTTGTCGCCACAAAAGGGCATTAGTCGCATTAAAGGCCGTGAAGATTTGCGAAGGTGGGAGTGCGTCGCAAAGAGCTAAAGCACGTGGTGCGTTTTCGGCTGAATCATGAATTAAAACGAAAAGTAGAGCCAAACACCAAAGCAGATCCCAGCTTTCGCTGGGATGACGAAGCTGGATCCCGGCCGTCGCCGGGATGACACAGCTGGGGATATGCGGGAATGACGGCGCAAAAAAGGCCGGGTTCCCCCGGCCTTTTCAACACAAAATTAAAACAAGATCACTCCCAACCGCAGGACTTCCCTTGGTTCTGAGTTTCTAACCAGGCTTGCAGCGGTGCAAAATATTCCAACACGGCCGATGCGTCCATTTCTTCATTGCCGGTCAGCTCTTTAAGCGTCTGCTGCCAGGGCTGGCTTGCGCCTTTTTGCATCATTGCCCAGTAGCGCTTGCCGGCTTCCGGGTTGTCCGCAAAGTTGCACTGATACAGCGGACCGGTGTGGCCGGACGCATCGCACAGCGCTTTGTAGAATTGGAACTGCAAAATGTGCGATAGGAAGTAACGCGTGTACGGAGTGTTGCCCGGTACGTGATACTTAGCGCCCGGATCAAAGAAGTCCTCACCGCGCGCTTCGGCCGGTGCAACGCCTTGATACTTCGCTTTCAGATCCCACCAAGCCTTGTTGTACTGGTCGGCCGGAATTGAGCCATCGAACACGCCCCAGCGCCAGCGATCAATCATCAGACCGAACGGCAGGAATGCGACTTTGGCCAATGCCTGGCGCATTTGACCATTGATAACCGCTTGCTCGCTTTGTCCGGCCGATTGCACTAGGCCCTGCGATGCCATGTATTCCGGGGTCATCGACAATACGATGGTGTCGCCGATCGCTTCGTGGAAACCGTCATGCGCGGCGCCCTGGAAAATGATCGGCTGGTCTTTGTATGCCAGGTCGTAATAGATATGACCGAGTTCGTGATAAATCGTGGTTAATTCATCTTCGGTCGGTGTAATGCATTGCTTGATGCGCACGTCTTCGGCTTTCGGGTCCATCTGCCAGGCGCTGGCGTGGCAAACCACATTGCGGTCACGCGGTTTGATCAACTGCGAGTTCTTGTAGAAGGCTTCCGGCAAAGACGGCATCCCCAGACCGGTGTAAAAACCTTCGGCCAACTGGGTCATCGCTTTGGCTTGTTCGAAATCGGCTTGGCGCTCAATTTCAACAATTTCAGCGGCCGACAATTTACTGATACCGCCACGCTCACCAATCATTTTTGCCAGACGATCGCTACGTTGTTTTTCCAGCGCCGAGGTGACGTCCAAATCGCCTACGCCCGGGTAGGGTTGCAGCACCGACCACAGATTGCCCCAGTCCTGCTGCCACAAATTGCCCATCAAATGCGCCGGTAATTTACCGTCAACTTGGCCCTTGTCAGCGCCATATTTGGCGACCATTTTGTCACGTGTGTAGCAATGCAGATTGTCATACAGTGGCTTGACCTGACCCCACAAACGATCGGTTTCAGCCTTGAAATCATCGGCCGGCATGTCGTAACCCGAGCGCCACATCGCACCGGCGTCTGCGTAGTTCATTTCACGCGCGCCTTCGTTTACTAACTCTACGAAACGCTCATAGTCTTTACGCATCGTGACTGAAATCGTATGCCAACCTTCCCATGCTTCTTTTTGCGCATCGTAGTCCCTGTCGTTAGCCAAAACCGAAGAAAGCTCACCGATTTGGCGACAGGTTTTCTGAGTGCCTTCGCCCACGCAATACTCACCGGAACCATAGGCCTGGTCTAAGCGTGTCGCAATTTCGGTGAGCTCTTTAAGCTTTGCCGAGTCGCGCGGCGCTGGCATCGCGGTGGCGAGTTTGAGCAGAGAAATTGCACGGCCGGTGGCCGGCGAATGCGTTTGCCCTTCGTACTGCTTGGCCTGTTCGACAAATTCGTTAAGTTGCTTAAGGCCGCGCTCGCTGGATATGGCCGCGAGACGCGCGGTATCGTCGTTAATATAAGTTTGCGACAACCAGGCAGCCGAAGTGGCTTCTTGCATATTATCGGCAAAGGTTTGGTTAACGCGCGCGACAAATTCATCGGCGCTTTCTTTGGGCTTGTCTTCTTTTTGTCCTGAGCATGCGGACAGGGCCAATGCTGCGGCGGCGATTGCGGCGGGCAGCAATGCAGATTGAAACTTCATGTGTATTTCCCACGGTGGTCAACAGCCCTATAGGCTATGCCTCATTGCCTATGGCTGGCAACTGTTGTGCGCTTTAAGCTGGTTGAAACCGGGGCGAAGGCGTTCCGATACCATGCGATAGCAGGAATGCACGCGCGTCCTCAGCGTCGGATTCAAACCAAGATTTAGCCGAACCTAAACGAAAGGTGTAGCCCCAGGAATCCATGTCGACCATCAGGCGTTCCCTACCAACACCGGGCAGACAATCGGCCAGCACGATCTGCAAATAACAGCTCGCATCCTCTTCGGCCACCGAGTCGGTAGCATTGGTGTGCACGGCACCACGTCGCTCCGCGGGCATGACAATTAAATGGCAGGCCTCGTGCAGTAAGGAATGCACCGGTGTGTCGCCCCGGGCGTAGACATTGCTGGCAATTAATCCGGCTTCGCATTCACCCCAGAAGCTTCCGGGTATTTCTGCGCCATCTTCGACCAGACAAAGCGATAGGTCGAAGTGTTGCAACAAACGTGCGGCGGCTTGCTGGTCAATATCTCGAAGCCGCAGCACATCAGCCATTATCGGATTGCTCAGGCGGTTTTAGCGTCGGCACCTTCGGGCAGGGACACCGAGATGTCCAGCACGTCATGCTCACCGTCTTTGACTAAATCCACTTTTACCGCGTCCGCGTCGACGCTGACATATTTGCGGATGACTTCCAGTAATTCGCGTTGCAACAGCGGCAAATAATCGGGGCCGCCGCGGCGTGAGCGCTCTTGCGCAACAATAATGCGCAGACGTTCCTTGGCGATCGAAGCGGAATTCTTATTCTTATTCAGCAAAAAATCGAACAATCCCATCTCAACCTCCAAATATCTTTGAGAAGATGCCTTTCTTCTCATTGGTCGTGAAGCGCAGTGGACGCTCTTCACCCAACAGACGTGCCACGGTGTCACCGTAGGCCAAGCCTGCATTCGACTTCTCATCCAAAATAACCGGGTTGCCTGAGTTAGAACACTGCAGAACTTCGCCGGACTCCGGAATAACGCCAATTACTTTCAGGCCCAAAATTTCTTCGACATCGTCGATGGACAACATGTCGCCATTCTCAACGCGTGATGGGCTGTAGCGCGTAAGCAGTAGATGTTCCCTGACATTAGTGCCGTTTTCAGCGTGCCGCGTTTTCGATTGCAGCAGGCCGAGGATACGGTCCGAGTCGCGCACCGATGACACTTCCGGATTGACCACGACGACTGCACGATCCGCAAAGTACATCGCCAAGTAAGCGCCTTTTTCGATGCCGGCCGGCGAATCGCAGACCACAAAATCAAATTCTTCTTTTTCTAAGTCTTTTAAGACTTTCTCAACACCTTCTTTGGTCAGCGCATCTTTGTCGCGCGTTTGCGATGCAGCCAGGACAAACAAGTTGTCGAAGCGTTTGTCTTTGATCAGCGCCTGCTTCAAGCTTGCTTCGCCCTGGGTGACATTGACGAAGTCGTAAACCACTCGACGTTCGCAACCCATGATCAGGTCTAAATTACGCAAGCCGACATCGAAGTCGATGACCGCTGTCTTCTTTCCGGCTTTGGCCAGACCGCAGGCGATGCTCGCGCTGGTGGTGGTCTTGCCAACGCCGCCTTTGCCCGATGTCACAACAATAATTTCAGTCAAGGTGGGTTCTCCGATTCTCAGGCTTTAATTCAGTGCTGCGATTTGCAGCGTTTGGGTTTCGTCCAGCCAGATCTGCACCGCTTTACCGCGCAAATCTTTAGGTAATTCTTCTAACACTTTGTAGTTGCCGGCAATAGCCACTAATTCTGCATGAAATTCGCTGCAAAAGATGCGTACATGGGTAGCGCCACTGGCGCCGGCCAGCGCGCGGCCGCGCAGGGGGCCGTATACGTGGATGGAGCCGTCAGCCAAAACCTCGGCCCCGGCCCCAACGCTTGCGCAAATAGTCAGATCGCGGTTCTGCGCATAAATTTGCTGTCCCGAGCGCACCGGGGTTGTGTGCACGGTGCCTGGCTCAGGGCTGGCTGCACGCTCGGCGCTGGGCGCTTCGGGCTCCACCGGCGGTGTTTCCTGCTGGACCGGCGCGGGGCTGTCCACTTCGGCGCGTTCGTAACTGGTACGGAACTTCGCAAGCAAGGGTAAGCCAATTGCTACCGATAGTTCTTCAATTTGCTTGGTGCCGTAGGCCAGGGCTACTGGCAGAGCGCCGGCCTGCTTCAGCGCTTCGATCACTTCACGGGCCTGCGCCGGGCTTGGGCAAACCGAGAGCTCACCAAAGTCCACGACCACCGCCCCACGATCGAAAAGTTTGGGTGCGCGCTGGACGCGTTCGGCCATTTCGGCTTGAAGCTGCGCAGCATCCAATCGCTTAACCCGAAGATTAGCGATGCCGACTTGTCCGATTTTTAATTCGCCTGCGGGTTCTAGTTCAGGGAAGTTCAATCCATCCTGCTTTGCTGCCATGTTCAGACGCCCGCTGCCTTTTTCATATGTTTACGCGCCGGAATTTCCCGTGCCGCCAGCCAGCTTACCTTGGGTAGGCCATTGGCGTACTCAGTTTTTATCCACTCATGGCTCGACAGCGCCCGGGTTTGCATGGATGCGTGAATCTGGTCACCGGGCATGGTGTGCAAGCCGGTTTCTTTAAAGCCCATGCTGGCGTGGAACAGCAAGGCTGGATTATCGCCGCCATCCACAAAAACTTCGCAGCACAGGGCGGGGTAGCGGGGCTCGGCAAAATTGATTACATCAGCGTACATGGCCCGGCCACGGCCGCCACCCCGGCGGGGGCGAGCGATCACGATGCGATCGATGTACAAAAACTTATCGAAGCGTTCGCGGAACCACAAAAAGTTGCTGCTGGTGTGCGGCGCGTCTTGAGAGAGGGCAATGAGAAACCCGGAAATTGTCCCTTCTTGCTCGATGACACGGAAATAGTCGGCCTGCTCCCAGAAAAACCGCAGCTTTTCGTGGTCCATGGGCAAAATGCCGGCCCCGGCCGAGTTGTTGACGGCGAGTACGGCTTCCAGCTCATGCTCACGAACGTCACGGATGGTGAACTGCATTAAGTGCTTTCCTTGATCTGCCGATCCATAGTTTCGAGGGGTTCGCCATTTCCGGCGATCAGCTGGCGCGCATTATCGCACGAGTACCCCCGGCGGTCGAAATTTTGCCGTCGGGCATGACTTCTGGCCGAAACATGCCGGGCGCGAAGTGTCTATCATGTGGGCATGCAATTTAGAATCACACACACCCAGATGTTGCGCTACGCCGGGCTGTTCACCTGGGCAATGGTCGGTGTCGGCTTATTTATGAACGGCATGTACGGATTGCCGTCCAGTGATTACCTGTCGACGAGCATTCTACTTTCCGTCTCGGCCTATTTCGGCTTTGGTATCGCCTACTGGCTGGCGACTCATTCCTTTAGTCCTCGCGATGTGCGGGTCTATGAAATTTTGCTACTGCTGGCGATGACCACATCGGCGATTGCGGTCAGCCGATTTACCTATAGCGGTCTCGGCGCAATCCTGATGATGGTCATGGCCGGAGTGATTCCTTGGTTAGTGCCGACCAAGGTCGGCGTACCCTGGTTGATATTGCAGCATCTGGCTTTGATACCGACGTTTATTCAAATGTTTGTGCTGCAAGACCCCGATAACGACGACGCGGACTGGGGATTGTGGCTGAGCGCGACGATGCAGGCATTGCTCTACATCGGCTACTCCGGGTTTGTATTCGTTACCGGCTATGTCGCCAAGCAGCAAGCTCAGGCACGCGAAGACCAGCGCCGACTTAATGCCGAACTGCGTGCAACGCGAGCGCTTCTGGCCGACAGCACGCGGGTTGCGGAGCGTTTGAGAATTTCCCGCGAGCTGCACGACTTATTGGGCCACCACCTGACCGCGCTCAGTTTGAATTTAGAGGTGGCCGGCCATTTAACCGAGGGCAGGGCACACGAGCATGTAAAACAGAGCCATACATTGGCCAAATTACTGCTGACTGACGTGCGTGAGGCGGTTTCGGAAATGCGCGAAGACGACTCCATTGATGTCGCCGCCGCGATCGCGACCTTGGTTGAAGGCGTGCCCTCCTTGCAGATTGATTTGAATATCGACGAGCCGCTGGCCATTGATGATGCCGACCGTGCCCACGTGATTCTTCGCTGCGCGCAGGAAATTATTACCAATACGGTGCGCCACGCGGCTGCCAGACGATTGCAGATAAGCCTGCGTCGTGAGAATAGTGCAGTACACTTAACTGCGAAAGATGATGGCGTGGGGCGCGCAGAGTTTGCGCCGGGCCACGGTTTGTTTGGGATGCGCGAGCGTCTTGCTGCATATGGTGGTCGGGTTGCAGTGAAAACTGCCCCAGGTCAGGGATTTGAGCTGGATATCTATTTGCCTTTGGAGACGGACACATGATTCGAGTCATGTTGGTGGATGATCAAACGCTGGTGCGCCAGGGAGTACGCTCGCTGCTTGAGCTGGCCGATGGTATCGAGGTCGTTGCCGAAGCCTCAGACGGCAAACAGGCGGTGGAGATGGTGCCCACCGTTAAACCCGACGTGGTGCTGATGGATATGCGGATGCCGGTCATGTCAGGGCTCGAATCGGTCCAGGCCATGGCCAAGCGCGGTGATTTGCCGCCTACGATCATCCTGACAACATTCGATGACGATCAGTTAGTGCTGGCAGGCATAAAGGCCGGAGCGAAGGGCTACTTGCTCAAAGATGTGTCGCTGGACCAGTTAGTCTCGGCCATTGAGGCGGTTGCCTCAGGAGGGTCCCTGGTCCAGCCGGCGGTTACCCAGCGTCTGCTGTCCGGGCTGGAGGGCATGCAGAATGCTTTTCATAGCCTGGACCAGCCCGACCCGCTAACCGACCGTGAAACCGAGATTCTGCGCCTGATGGCGGGCGGTTTTTCGAACAAGGAGATAGCCAATTCCCTGGGCGTTGCCGAGGGAACGATCAAGAATCATGTCTCAAATATTCTCAGCAAATTGGGGGTCAGGGATCGGACCAGGGCCGTGCTCAAGGCTTTTGAACTCAAATTGGTCTGAAATGAATCATAATGCGCTGACTCAGCGAGCCAATGCTGATATCCTTTTACGCTTGCTCGTGTGAGGCATTTGCCTGAACGGGATTGATCTTCGGAGACCACTGCATGACCCGTATTAAAGAATTCGCCATTGCATTTTTTATTGTGTTCGCTCTGTTTGCGCTTGTCGGGGTTTTGTTGCCCTCTAAGCGCAGCTACACCTTCAGCGTCGAAACCAACCGCCCGATGCGTACTGTGTACGACTTCCTGAACGGTTTTCAGCGTGCCAAAGATTGGTTTCCGCTGCGTTCGCTCGACGCGGGCATGAAAATTGATGTGTCTGGTGAAGAGCGCGGCGTTGGCGCGCAACTCGACTACTCGTCGACCAAAAAAGGTATTGGTTCGGGTACATGGAAAATCACCAAGAGCGAGCAAGATGAATTGATCGTGTTTACCGTGAATAACGAAGACATGGGCAACTTGAAAACTGCCCGGTTCAAGTTTGAGCGCACCGGCCGCGGTATGCGCAATGTGCAGATCACCAGTATCTACACGGTGGATTATGGCTTTAACTTGATTGGCCGATATGCAGGTCTGTACATGGCTCGCCAGGTGGGTTCGGCGACCAAGAAATCCATGCGCAATCTGGCCGACAAGCTCGCCGCTGTGCCGCGCTTTGAGTACCACACCTATAAGTTCCCGATTGCCGTGTCGGAATTGCCGGCCGTCAACATTCTGCGTGCTCCGGCAACTTCGCGCCGCGCCAATGCAGACGTAGCTTTAGCCATGACCAATCAGATGAAGTGGATTGAGCGTGTAATCGAAGACAACGGCCTGGAAAAAGCCGGCCCGATGCAGATTGTCACCATTGATTTCGGTACCGAGACCTACACATTTGATGTCGTGCAGCCGGTTCGGAAAAAAGGTGCGCGCGACGGCGCTAGTGAATCTGCCGATGAAGCTGCCGCCGAGGGTGCGGAGGCAGGTGCCGAATCTGACGAAGCTAACGCAGAAGCTGAAGTAGAGCTGATGGCTGCCGAGCTACCAACGCTCAAGATTAAGATCGAGGGCGATGGCAATCCGGTGACCTATGAGCAGCTGCCGGTGCGTAAAGTGGTTCATACCGATTTTGTAGGCCCGGCGCCGGGCTTGAATCGAATCCGCGGCGTTCTCAAGGCCTGGGCCTTGGTGCGTGGTATGGAGCCGGACGGCAACCCATTTGAAGACTTCCGTGTAGAGATTCCACAGATGTTGGCCGATGACGCCGAATACCATGTCTACATTCCATTGAAGACAGAGCAATAAGAAAAAGGCGGGCATGTCCCGCCTTTTTTAATTCTGGCGGTACAATCGCTTTCAATGATTGAACTTAAGAATATTTCCAAGCGATTCGGGCCGGTCGAAGCGGTTAGCGACCTCAGCTTTGTGGTCAGTACCGGTGACGTGTTGGGCTTTCTGGGCCCGAATGGTGCCGGTAAGTCAACGACCTTAAAAATCATTGCAGGCTACTTAAATCCGGATTCGGGCTCAGTGTGGGTCGACGGATTGGATGTGTCGCAAAAGCGCCCTCAGGCGCAAAGCGCGATTGGTTACCTGCCAGAAGGTGCGCCAGCCTATTTAGACATGGAAGTCGGATCGTTTCTGGCATTCATCGCAGATATCCGGAATATTCGGGGAGCTCGGCGCAGCATGGCCTTAGAGCGGGTCATTGAACTTTTGCATTTAGAAAAAGTGCAGAAACAACTGATCGGCAGTTTGTCGAAAGGTTTTCGCCGCCGACTCGGTCTGGCCGCGGCAATTATCCACGAACCATCATGCTTGATCCTCGACGAACCTACCGACGGTTTGGATCCAAATCAAAAATACGAAGTGCGCAAGTTGATTCGCAGTTTAGCGCGCGATCATACGATTTTGATGTCTACGCATTTACTTGAAGAGGTCGATGCAATCTGTTCGCGGGTAGTCGTTATTGCCGGCGGCAAACTGCGTGCAGACTCGACCGCTGCAGACTTGGCGAAAACATCTCGCTACCATGGGGCGGTGTCATTCAAAACGTCCGATTCCGTGAAGGCTATTGGCGCGCTCGAGGGTGTGGCAGGTGCATCAGGTTTTTCAGTTGAGCCTTCGGAGCAGCGTGTTTATGTTTTTCCCTCGGCGCCCGAAGGGCTGTTGGAGCACATTGCAGCTCGACTGCACAATCGGAATATCGGGTTTTCAGAGATTCGCACTGAGCGTGGGCGGTTAGATCAAGTGTTCCGCGCGCTTACTAATGGCGGGAGTCTGTGATGCACAGTGTGTGGGTTATTGGCCGACGAGAATTTCTGGCGCTGATTCGCGCGCCGATTGCCAGTGTCTTTGTCATCGTATTTCTCGCGCTAAGCGGAGTTTGTGCGTTTTACCTCGGCGGGTTTTTTGAACGTAATCAGGCCGATCTGCAGCCGTTGTTCGATTATTTTCCGTGGATATTCTTGTTGCTCATGCCCGCAATATCAATGCGCCTTTGGGCCGAAGAGTACAGCAGCGGCAGTATTGAGCTGTTGCTAAGCTTTCCGGTCAGGACCTGGCAAATTGTCCTGGCCAAATTTCTAGCCGCCTGGGTAGTTGCCCTGTTGGCTTTGGTGTTTTGTTTCCCGTATTGGATGCTTGTGTCATGGCTGGGCAATCCGGATCACGGCGTTATTGTTTCCGGTTTTATCGCCAGCTCCTTGTTGGCGGCATGCTACATTGCAATTGGCAGCGCCGTTTCTGCAGCAAGTAGAAATCAAATATCGGCATTCTTATTGAGTGTATTTTTCTGCTTAATTGTGTCGATAATCGGTTTGCCAATATCAGTTGAAGTGATCGGCGTGGGTGTGCCCGAACAAGTATTAAGCTGGCTAGCTTCGCTAAG
Organism: uncultured Gammaproteobacteria bacterium; assembly: GCA_965368785.1. GTDB lineage: Bacteria > Pseudomonadota > Gammaproteobacteria > Xanthomonadales > Xanthomonadaceae > Silanimonas. The sequence continues at coordinate 10,158 of CBDUOG010000038.1, forward strand.
TGCGCTCAGTCACTTCCAGTCCCTGAGTCGTGGTGTGTTCGATTTTCGAGACGGCTTGTACTTTATGGCCACAATCTCGCTAGCGCTGACTACGACCAACTATTTGGTGGAGGCAAACCGAGATGCCTAGTTCCAAGCCCGTCAATAAATTCGCAGAACCAGCGCTTGCTGAAATGGATTCGCAAAGCCGTGAGCGCATAGAGCAGCATTTGTTAGCAGCGGATAGCTCTCTCTCGCAAAAGCAATACTCCGACGCCACCGCTCATTATTTACGTGCGGTGTCTGAGCTTCCTGAGCCTCGATTTAGCTGTGCCGGCTCGGTTGCGGTTGTGGTCAGCGTTTTGGATCGTTTGATTGAGGCAAAGGCCTGGGCCCAGGCAGGGGCCTTGCTCAATGAACTCACGGCGTGCCGGCCCGAACTCAGGGATCAGGACCTGCCGCATTTTTATGCTGGAATGCTCAGCTATGAGTAGGGCCACCATGAAGCCGCTATTTTTCAATTTGGGACGGCAGATCGGATATCAAACGGTGCATGTTTTCACCGCGCCGATGAAAAATATGCAGTGTTTTTCCAGAAGTTCAAACAGCGCATGAAGAACCTGCAGGGACGACGACAGACCGAATGAAGCACCTATTTCGTAATCGTCCCAGCGTTTTGTTGGCTAGCGGAATTTGCTATGCCGCTTTAATCATCTGGCTGCAGTCGATGAGCTGGCTGCCGCGGTTTGACCTGACCGCAAGCAAAAACTACACGTTGGCCCCTGGCAGTCATGCAATTGCCGAGAAGATAAACAAGCCTTTGCTGCTGCGCCTGGTTTTTTCCAAGTCTGCGGCCAAAGAGTATCCGCAGATCAGTGCTTACTACCAGCGGGTACAAGAGCTAATTTCTGAGTTCACTAAAGCATCTCCGGATCGTTTGTTGCGCTTGGAAATCGTGCATCCGCAGACGTTTTCCGTCGAAGAAGAAGAGGCTGAGTCGGCGGGCCTGAATAGTGTGGCGATGCCTGATGGCAGCAATTTGTTTTTCGGTCTGTATGCGCCCAATGCGACGGGCGTTACTCCCATTACGTTTTTTCAGCCTGAGCGAGAGCGCTTTTTAGAGTATGAAATCGCGCGCCTGATCGACTCCGCCCACCGCGGTGCGAGGAAAGAACAGGTCGGGCTAATCAACACGCTGCGACCTGCCGCTTCGGCCAGCATGAGCAGCGTAAATTCCTTTGAAGGAGTTATGACCGAAGTTCGCAAACGATTTGTATTAGTTGATTTGGGTTTATCGGTCGCCCAGGTTGATCCAGAAATTGATGTGCTCTGGGTGATTCAACCACAAGGTTTGGACGAACAGAGTTTGTATGCTGTGGAGCAGTTCGTGCTGGGAGGTGGCCGGGCCATGATCATGATGGACCCTTTGCCTGAGACGGACACCGGTTTGAGTAGCTACGGCAACATCAATTACCGTCTGCAGCAAATGCTCGAAGCTTGGGGTGTCCGGTTTTCTGACTCGCAGCTGCTCTTGGACGCGCGCTATGCCGTGTCGGTAAGCAATGGACGCGGCGGATCCTCACCCTTGCTAAGTCTGGTCGGCCTTGATCGCTCTGCATTGAGTCAGCAGGACCCGGTCAGTGCCGAGTTAGAGACAATCAATATGTCGTCTGCGGGCGTGCTTCTGCCTATTTCCAACAGCACGACAAGCGTGTCGACATTGATCCAATCTTCGCAGGGTTCCAGCCTGATCGAGATATCACAGTTTTTGAATGCGTATGGGGATGCGGAAGCACTCTTGGCAGATTTTCTGCCTGACCGGATTAGCCGCGCTTTAGCTGTTCGCGTGCAGGGTATGGCGAAGTCTGTGTTCCCGATTCAAAAAGAAGCGCATCTAGCGAAAAGTGAGCGCAACTTAAATGTGGTTTTGGTCGCTGATACAGATTTTCTGAATGATCAGCTGTGGATGGAGCAGCGGGCGTTTCTGGGTCGGTCGGTTGTTTCGCCATTTTCCAATAATGCCGATTTGGTCGTAAATGCATTAGAGAACTTAGCAGGTAGCAGCGACTTGATTGGCTTGCGTACACGCGGGGTGTCCAGCCGGCCGTTTACTTTGGTCGAACGCCTGCGACGCCGGGCACAAGCCGAGTACCGCGAGAAGGAGCTGAGCTTGGAGCAAGAGCTCGATGATTTGCAGGATGCCTTGATTAAGCTAGAAAGCGAACGCGATGCGGCCAGTGATAAAGCCACGGAAATCGAAGCCGAACAGCGCATTGATCAATTCAAGCAACGTCGTTTAGAGTTGCGTCGAGAAATACGTGCAGTGCAATTTGGATTGAATCAGGAAATCGAGCTACTCGGTCGCAATCTAAAACTATTTTTTATCCTCGGCTTGCCGTTGCTGGTCGCGATTGCTGCTTTAGTGATCGGCACCGCGTACCGTAGGCGTCGCAGTCGCCTGATTGCAAAAAGCCAATAGGATCAACGATGCCAAGGTATGCCCGAGGGTTTGATTGGGACACCGCAGTGACCCAACTAAAAAAGCGCGATAAAGCGCTGGGCCGCTGGATTCTAAGAATCGGACCGGTGGATATTGATGGCTGGCGCAAACGCTTCGACACCACCGATGCATTGGCTCGATCCATTTTGTTCCAGCAATTATCCGGCAAGGCTGCAGCGACGATCGTGGGTCGGCTCGAACAGAGGCTTAATAGTAAGAAAATTGATGCGGAAGCTCTGTCCGTTATCAGTGATGAGGCAATCCGCTCCTGCGGGGTCTCCGGCAATAAAATGCTGGCCTTGCGTGATCTAGCCACGAAGTCCGAGCAGGGTATCGTGCCTGATGCGCGGCAGTTGAGCACGATGAGCGAAGAGCAGATTATCGAGCACCTGACACAGGTTCGAGGAATCGGCCGTTGGACAGTAGAAATGCTGCTGATGTTCCGGCTCGGCAGGCCCGACGTGCTGCCGGTAGATGATCTGGGAATACGCAAAGGCGCGCAAATTGTTGATGGTTTGGAGCAAATGCATACACCCAGGCAATTGCTGGAGCGAGGGGAAATTTGGGGGCCGTATCGCAGCGCTGCGGCGTTCTATTTGTGGCGCATCGCCGATACCGGTTGACTAGAGGGTCGATCAGGGCTGGGCATTTTTTACTCGCACTTACTCAACCAATTCAAGGCAGCCGCCTTGCTGTCAAAAAAGCATACACAACGAATTCCGGGTCTCGCCGCAATTGCGGCGAGTTTTATTTTCTCTACTTGTTCTTTCGCAATCACAGCAAAATAGCAGTCGGGAAGTTGTTTCCCGACGATCTCGCCAAACTTATAAAACTCCAAAGTTAAGGCAAATTTACTTGCGCGCGTGGTGTCCACAAAAATGCGGGTAAATTCCTGACCTTGTTTGAGAGCCTTAATCTGTCGCAGGCTCTCAACCATGGTTTCCATGGAGATTTCTCCAAGCCATACCCAGTGTATGAAATTGGTACCAGGGTCAACTGAGACTTCGAAATCCACGACGGTGCTTCCTCAAACCCAATCATTCAGCTGCGGCGACTCATGGCGAGTCGCCCGCAGCTATAAGCGTCTACTTGCCACGATACATAAATGCAGTGACCACTCCGAGTGCCAAAAGTAAGATGCTTTCAAACATCATCTGCTTTACCACCAGCATTTCAGGCATCGGCTGAACCACGTAATAAATCATGTACATCGGGATCGCAGTTAGAAACGCGATGCTCAGACCGAAGCGAAGGCCCTGACCGAGCCACGGTCGGTCTTCACGCCCGCGACTGAATATGTAAACGAATGCGCCTGATAGCAGTACGTGCGCAAACAGCATAAACAGCATGTAGGGCTCGCTCTCTTGGTCTGAGCGGAACATATGGCTCAGGGCTTTATAGTCGTCTCCCAGAAGCACGCCATGAATCACAAAACTACCGACCATCCACAACACAAACGCTACAGCCCAGCTGATAAAGAATGTCTTTTTCATTGGAAACCCTTGCAATTAATGGTGATCAGATTCTTTCAATCCCAAAATTGTTCGCACTGACCAGATGTCCTGCTTGATAGCGCACTTACACTAGCTTTGGTCAACGCCTTTTAGCCAGTCCATTGCTTGATCCATTTCTTCAAAAAAACGCACAGCGGCAACTCCCGGCTTTGCTGCCTGAGCTACGTGCTGTATTTTTTCGGCATGCATTTTGGCGACAACCGCAATGAGGGAGCCGGGTAATTCAAGCGCTACTCGCTCACCAAACGCGTAATACTCCAAGGTCAGCGGAAACGAAGTCGCCTCCAAGGTGTTTACTAAGTATTTTCGAATTCCATTGCTTTGCTGGTATGCCTTTAAATGTTCCAGTGATCCATTCAGATCGGCGACCGTCACCACGCCGAGCGAACGAATTATTGCAATTCCGGTTGCTTCGTCTACGGAAAAGGTCTCTGGCATCTACTGACCACACTTTCTTGGTTAAGCTGTTACTGTAATCTGCGCTTAAAAGCGCGTGCTTGTCAATTGCTGCAGCGCAAGCAACGCGATTATCAGGATGACTCAAACTGCCAGTCAACTCTGCCAATCCAACGTTGCGCACGCCGGTCAAGTCGATCTGCTGTTTGCTCACCGTCGAAGTTACTGTCGCTAATCGAAATGTGTTCGCGATCAACACTGTTGAGGCAAAGAATGTTCAGCACCGCGTAGTCCCTGCCGCCGATGTTAGAGCAGGCAAACAACAGCACGCCGCACTGCCGGCACAGACAAAAATCAGCCGTCTGGGTGCCGAAACGGTACTTCAAAAGATTTTCGACGCGCTGCGTTTTAATGGTCAGGCGCGCGTCTGGATGCGAGATGTAGCTGGCACCATGACTCTGGCAATAGGAGCACGAACAACGCCGTGCAATAATCGCCTGATCGCTTTGCGGAAGAGTGTAGCGAATAGCGATTAGTCCACAATGACAGTTCGACTTCAGTTCAGTCATAGCACACTCCCTCAGCGCATCTATTCGCCTGTCGGCGGATGCCAGCACCAGTGCCAGGGTTCAAAGCTGATGCCGTGTGGATTATTACGCGGATAGCTCAGATGAAAGCCAAAATTATTCGCATGTGCACAGAGCCAGTGATATGCGCGGGTGTTTTCAAAACTCTCTTCGGCCGCAGGCTCGCCACTTATGCCGATATCGATCGCCCGTCCGCTGTGATGCTCGGAAAATCCCGGCGCGGCGTTGACTTGAAGGATGTTTTCTAAGGCAATACCGCGTGATAGCTTGCGTTGGAATATGCCAAATTGATAACTCACGCTTCGATAGGCAGAGATCGCCTGAATCGGCAACTCTTGAGCAAACGCAGCAGCCTGCATTTGGCGCCAGGCGCGTGCCGCAGGCGGAGCCATCCACAACGCGCGGTGAAACATGTCCCAGCCCGCAAAGCTCAGATAGCCGGGTTCGGCAAATGTGGGGAGACCGGTTTGCGTCGCATACTCACCCGGGTTGATGCCTAAAGAATTAAGAAAAGGTGTTTCCAGACCTTCTATAAATTGCTCGGCGGTGGCTCCATTACGGAAGCGATCCAGAGCGGCAAACGCGCTTTCAACTCCCTCAGCCTGATCCCATTGCGCGCAAAGCGGCAGGGCACGAAGGTCAGATAGCGCGGCCAGATACCTGCCATCACTTTTGCGTCGAATAACCCAGTTGGATAGGGCGATGGCGCGCGCATGGGCATTTCGGCGAGCACGTATAAGGCTAGCCGGCCAGATCTCCAGATCGGGCGAGTTAATCAATACGCTGCGGGTGAGATGGAACAGAGCCATTGGCCTTTGCGCGGGCTTTAACTAATCAAAAGCTTAGCAGTTTTCAGCTAGAATCCCGCGCGTTTTGCGCGGCGTAGCGTATCTAAAAAGACTTGCGGTGAGGCGGGGCAGAGCAATAGGTGCTCACCGGATGAAAGCGGGATGTGCACGACGCGGTCCATGCGCGTGATCAGGCAGAACAGTTTCTCGCCCTTCATGCCTACCCGAAAATGCCCGGCCATAAAGCTAGGCACAGAAAACCCATTCGTTTTAATGCCGGGCCGGTACGAACGGTCCGTCTCCAGATTAACCACGCGTGCGGCATCCAGATCCATTTGATCGAATGTCTCGCTGCGTTTGTAAAAGGTTGCTGTGATGTGCAAGCCGTTCTGATCAATTGCCAGCTTTAGGCGATGCATAAGGCGCAGCAATACATAAGTCAGTATCGCGTCGAACAAAAAGATTAGCGCAGCAACCCAAAGAAATTCGCTTTTGCCAACAAATAAAAGCGCACCGATGATAAAGAAACTGGGCAGTACAACGCAGATCGCAATCAAAAAGAGCTGCGGAAACAATTTGGGCGCTTCGACGGGAAATTCTCGGTTCATTTATCCGTATCCTTGGGGCAGGAATCATCATCGGGCTCTGTGTCGGCGGCTTTGGGTAAGCGGCCTGACTTTCGCAGCGCTTCACGCAGTACATATTCAATTTGCGCGTTGGCTGAGCGCAGCTCATCATCTGCCCAGCGCTGGATTGCCTCCAGCACCGGGGTTGAGATGCGCAGCGGGTAGGCTTTTTTATCGGCCACAGTCTACTCAGCTGTACAGCGAACCAGTGTTTACCACCGGTTGAGTTGCACGATCCGAGCACAATACGACCAGCAGATTGCTTACCATCGCCGCACGGCGCTCGCCATCAAGATCGATGATATTTTTCGCCTTAAGATGATCAAGCGCCATCTCCACCATGCCAACGGCACCCTCAACAATCTTAGTGCGCGCAGCGATAATTGCGGCGGCTTGTTGGCGTTGCAGCATGGCGTGGGCGATCTCCGGCGCATAGGCCAAATGGCTGATGCGTGTGTCGACAATCTCAATGCCCGCTTCAGCTAAGCGGTCTTGCAGCTCCTCGCGTAAGTGCCGCGAAATTTCCAGCGCGTGTGAGCGCAGTGCCATCTGGCCTTCTTCATGTTGGTCGTACGGGTAGCTAGTCGCCATGCCGCGAAGCGCTGCCTCAGATTGAATATGCACATAGCTCTCAAAATCGTCGACATTGAACACCGCCTCGGCTGAGTCAACGACTTTCCATACGACAACTGCGGCAATCTCAATCGGGCTACCTTCGAGCTCGTTAACCTTTAGTCGGCCGCTTTCGAAATTGCGCACGCGCAGCGAGATTTTCTTGGTGGAGTAGAACGGATTATTAAAACGCAGGCCATTGTCTTTAACCGTGCCTTTATAGGCACCGAATAAGCTCAAAACCGCAGCTTGATTGGGCTCCACCATGTAGTAGCCGCCCCACATCACAAATAAAAAAATGATGCTGAGCAATCCGAACACCACCAACAGCGGCTGCGCATTGCCCAGACCCTTAAACATCATCATGCCGGCCGGGATAAAAAGCAGAATATTGAGGATGATGACCGGAATGCCCGGCCACGAAGCGATGGTTTTCTCTTTCATAGTGATTCTCCTGAATGCGTATATAAAGATATCAAAGTGATATCACAATGCAAGAAAAATCACTCGGAATCTTCCAGAGATTCGGTAAACGATATAAAAAACAGTGACTTAATTGGTTATGCTGAAGCGTAGCACCGGGCTCGGTCGTTGCTCGGATGCAATCAACAAGCGCTGGCTGTCGGCGGAAAAGGCCAAGGCTTCGGCTTGTGGCATCCACGGAAAATCTAAGCGTAGACCGCGCTGCAGCTGCTCTTGAGTCCACGCGTCCTGGCCCGGGCGCACATAAAAATATACGGCGTGATAGTTCAAAACCGCGAGCACCCGACCGTTGGGGCTCAGGTCGGCTGCAGTGATTTGCGCGCGATAGCGACCGTAACGCGGATTCAAGGCCAACTGTTGCTGGTCGGGTTGTTCAATACCGCCGAGTGTGCCGACGAGCTCCGCGGTTTGTCGTTCCGGGCTGCCCGGTTGTAAGGGCAGACGCCACAGTTCGGCAGGCACCCGCTTTTTACTGACGAGCAAAATTTCGCCACGACGCGCATCTACAGCAACCGCTTCGCAATCGCGTGCGCCATCGGGCCAACGAAACTCAATACTCCATGCCACTGTCAGCTCACCGGATTGCTGCTCAGGGCCGGGCTCTTCAAGCACATGCAACCGTCCGGAGTCACGGATACCGCCGTTGTCACCGACATCAGCAATCAATAAGTAGGGCTTGCCGCTTAGTTCAAAGCTCGCTAAATCTTCCCAGTCTTGATTGATGACACCGGGTACGGCGTAGTCTGCAAGGTACTGTCCGCTCTCCGAAATGCGCTGTAGCGATGCCGGATTGCCACCGTCGTTCAGCGTGAAATACTCGCCTGGAAAATTTTTTGATGCGGCGAGGCCGGATATCTCATCGAGCTTTTCATGAGTCACAAACCCGCTCACTTCGGCTTCAGACCAGCGTGTAGAGCCGGCAATCAAGCCTGCACTGAACAGTACAAAAGCACCTAGTACGCAATGGCTGAAAAGTTTAGACACGCCAAGAACTCGAAGTAGGGGGGTAATAAACCTTACAATACCGGCATCAGAATTTGGAGTGTTTAATGAGCACGTTTGGCGATGTGGTGATCGGTACCGCACTGAGTCCTTCAGCGAAAAAGGTATTACTGCTGGGATCGGGCGAATTAGGCAAGGAATTAACCATTGAACTGCAGCGCTTCGGCGTTGAAGTGATTGCCGCTGATCGTTATGCCAATGCTCCAGCGATGCAGGTTGCGCACCGCTCGCACGTACTTAATATGTTAGATCCGCAGGCATTGGCTGCGTTACTCGATGCCGAAAAGCCGGATTTAGTCGTGCCCGAAATCGAAGCGATTCACACACCGACACTGATTAAGTACGAATCCGAGCGTGGCTTGCGCGTCATACCGACCGCGCGCGCCGCTTGGTTGACCATGGATCGCGAAGGCATACGCCGCCTGGCCGCCGAAGAGCTGGGCCTGCCGACCTCGCCCTATGTGTTCGTTGATACGGTCGAGCAATATCGCGAGGCCGTTAAAAAAATTGGCTTGCCGTGTGTCGTAAAGCCGGTCATGTCGAGCTCGGGTAAGGGGCAGTCGACCGTGCGCGAAGCCGCCCAGATTGATGCGGCTTGGGATTACGCGCAAAGTGGCGGGCGTGCCGGCGAGGGCAGGGTAATTGTCGAGGGCTTTATTCCGTTCGAATTTGAAATAACACTGCTGACCGTGCGCCATCGCGGCGGAACCAGCTTCTGCGCGCCGATCGGCCACCTTCAAGTCGATGGCGATTATCGCGAAAGCTGGATGCCTCAGGCTATGAACAGCAAGTCGTTGGCGGCGGCACAGCATATTGCCAAAAGCGTAACCGACAACTTGGGTGGCTTCGGACTGTTCGGGGTCGAGTTATTTGTCAAAGGCGAACAAGTCTGGTTTTCAGAAGTCTCGCCGCGACCGCACGATACCGGTCTGGTTACCTTGATCTCGCAGGACCTATCTGAGTTTGCCTTGCACGCGCGGGCAATCCTGGGTTTGCCGATTCCAGCCATTCGCACGTATGGCCCATCGGCTTCGTGCGCAATCGTGTTAGAAGGTAAAGGTGTGCCCAGATTTTCTGCGGTAGATGCCGCTCTGGCTGAGCAGGATACTCAAATTCGCTTGTTCGGTAAGCCTGAAGTAAACGGTAGTCGCCGTGTCGGGGTGAGCTTGGCAATTGGAAGTGATGTTGAGACAGCGCGCAGTAAGGCGCGAAACAGCGCGCAGGCACTGCGTTGCGAGTTGCTTTGATGAGTAAGCGCCTGAAATCAACCGCTTGCAGTGCAATTAATGGTATTTGACGAGGAGCTGACGTGGCCGAGCAAACATATTACGCGGTGCATTTATTCCCACAGGCATTAGAGATGCTCGGCGAATGTATCAAACCGTATCTGCATGAAGCAGCACATGGACCGCAAATTATTTGCACAGATGTCGACACCGGTGGCGCCTTTGT
>CBDUOG010000039.1:0-18906 GCA_965368785.1 uncultured Gammaproteobacteria bacterium
TGAACATCGGAAAGCTGACACCGAAATTGAGTGAACAAAACTGTTTGATTTGCGCTGAATCACCCGGTTCTTGTCGACCAAACTGATTGCATGGAAACCCAAGAACCACCAATCCGCGATCCTGGTAAGTGCTCCAAAGCGCCTCTAATCCTTCGTACTGCGGGGTAAAACCACACTGCGAGGCGACATTTACCACCAAGACCACACGGCCGGCGTAAGCACTCAGTGGCTGGTCCGACCCGTCGATCATTTTAGCTGAAAAATCAGATAGTTGCATTGACTTCCTCATGTGTTAAAAAGGCGGCTAAATCATTTTGCCGCCTATTACTGGCCTAGTGCTCGTGACCGCCGGGACCGTGCACGTGACCGTGCTCAGATTCTTCCGCGGTTGCTTCGCGCACTTCCATAACTTCCACGTCAAAATTTAACTGCTTGCCGGCCAGCGGGTGGTTGGCATCAACCGTTACCTCTTCGTCGGTGACATCGGTAATCACAACGACAAGGCCTCCCTGCGGGCCCTGCGCTTCAAACTGCATGCCCGGCTCAAGGGTTTGATCGGTTGCAAACGCCTGACGCGGCACTTTCTGCACCAAGGCCGGATTGGAATCACCGTAGCCATCCGCCGGCTGAACTGAAACCTTGAAGGTATCGCCAACCTGCCGACCTTCCAGAGCAGTCTCCAGGCCCGGAACAATTTGCCCCGTGCCATGCATATACGGCAACGGAGAGGAATCGCGGGAACTATCAATTTCCTGACCCGCGTCGTCGGTCAGCGTGTAGTGGAAAAATGCCACCATTCCTTCAGTAATCTTCATGAATAATCCAAGTTGAGATGAATTGAAGCATCCAGCAGGGCCGAGCTGGTCCGGCCCGGATAGCGATTAAATCGCTTAGATGCAGTCGAACATTGTCGCACAGCAGGTTACGCGCATCCATGCCACCAGCCATATAGGAGCCACCTCAAAGGGCCGGATGCCGGCTGAATTTGTCGGCGAGGCGCTGCCTGCGCTAAGCTTCAGGGCTTAACCTCCTGAGGATTGTCCATCGATGAATCACAAGTCCCTGACTCTCGCTATCGCGCTTGCTACTGGCTCTCTGGCGCTGACCGCCTGCCAACCGGCATCCGATGAAGCAGTCGTTAAATCCGAAGCGCTGCAAAGCAATCCCTTCTTCACAGAGAGCACGCTGCAGTACAAATTCCCGCAATTTGACCAAATCAAATTTGATCATTACGCCCCCGCATTCGAAAAAGGCATGACCGATCACTTGGCCGAAATTGCGCTGATCACCGATAACGCCGAGCCGGCGACTTTTGAAAATACGATTGTTGCTTTGGAAAAATCAGGCGACTTGTTGGGGAGGGTCAGCACCGTGTTCTTCAATTTAGGTAGCACAGACACCAATGATCAAATGGACGCACTGGAGCAAGAGTTGGCACCTAAACTAAGCGCCCATAGCGATGCCATCTTCCTCAATGCCGCGCTGTTTAACCGCATCAACGACTTGTTTGAACGCCGCAATGATCTCAACCTCGACCCGGAAAGCTATCGCCTTCTAGAGCAATACCACATCGATTTCGTCCGCGCCGGCGCCATGCTTGATGATGCCGCAAAAGAACGCATGAAGGTGATCAACGAACAGATGGCGAGCCTGACCACGACGTTTAGTCAGAATGTGCAGAACGAAAGCATCAAGAACGCGATCGTTGTTGATACGCTCGCTGAGCTCGAAGGCATGAGCGAGAACGCCATTGCCGCAGCAGCCAAGGCGGCCACCGACAAAGGCATGGACGGCAAGTATTTGATAAGCCTGACCAATACCAGTGGTCAGCCACCGCTATCTTCGCTGGTCAATCGTGCGCTGCGTGAGCGGATTGCGCAGGCGTCGGTTTCGCGCGGCACCTCTGGCGGTGAGTACGACAACCGCCAGGTCATTTCCGACTTGAGCCGCTTGCGTGCAGAGCGCGCCGCCTTGCTTGGTTACCCAAGTCACGCCGATTTCGTACTGGAAAACGCCACTGCGAAAACATCCAAAGCCGTCAATGATCTGCTAACCCGCTTAGCACCGGCAGCGGTTGCCAACGCGGCCAAAGAAGCGGCAGATATGCAGACCATGATTCAGGCCGAAGGTGGCAAGTTCAAACTCGCCGCACACGACTGGGCGTTCTACGCTGAAAAGGTCCGCCAAGCTCGATACGAATTTGACGAGAGCCAGCTCAAGCCCTATTTCGAAATAAATAACGTCTTAGAAAATGGCCTGTTCTTCGCAATGGGCAAGCTGTACGGACTGAGCTTCAAAGAACGCAACGATCTACCGAAATACCATCCGGATACGCGCATATTTGAAGTATTTGAAGAAAACGGCGAGCCGCTGGGCATCTTCATTGCCGACTTTTACGCGCGTGACAGCAAGCGCGGTGGCGCATGGATGAACAGCTACGTGCAACAGTCAGGCTTGTACGGTGATAAGCCCGTTGTCGCCAATCACCTGAACGTGCCTAAGCCGCCGGAGGGTCAGCCGACCTTGATGACCTATGACGAAGTCAACACGATGTTCCACGAGTTTGGTCACGCCGTTCATGGGCTATTCTCCAACGTTAAATACCCGCGATTCTCCGGCACAAGCGTGCCGCGCGACTTCGTCGAATACCCGTCACAAGTTCATGAGATGTGGGTAACCTGGCCTGAGGTTTTTACCAACTACGCCAAGCATCACCAAACCGGCGAACCCATGCCCAAGGAGCTGCTGGAAAAAGTCATGGCGACTTCCAAATTCAATCAAGGCTTCGCCACCACTGAATATCTGGCCGCTTCGCTTTTGGATCAGGCATATCACAATATTTCGGCTGATCAGGCGCCCACCGCTGAGCAAGTTCTGGACTTTGAAGCGAATGCCTTGAAAAAGGCAGGCGTCTTAGTTCCGGCCATTCCGCCGCGTTATCGCAGCGGGTATTTCTCGCATATTTTTGCGGGCGGCTACTCGTCGGGTTACTACGCGTACATCTGGAGTGAGGTACTGGATGCCGATAGCGTTGAATGGTTCAAGGAGAATGGCGGACTGACCCGCGCAAATGGCGATCATTTCCGGGCCACCCTGCTCTCTCGCGGCGGTAGCAAGGAAGCGATGGAGCTATTCCGCGACTTCCGTGGCCGCGATGCGGACATTCAGCCTCTACTTGAGCGCCGGGGATTAACCGGCCAGTAAACAAAAAGGGCCGCTTAGCGGCCCTTTTCCTTTATGGGCTGGCAGTTTGCACCCACAAAGCACTAGAATATCGGAGGAAGCAGCCCTGTCCTGGTATTACACGAGATTGCGTGAGGACAAATATGAACACGGAGAGCCTAATGAGCGACGAACGCAGGATCGTACATGACAGCAAAGAACATGCTGTCTTCTTGACGCCTGAACAGCGCAAGACACTCGACGATCTGAAAATGCTCGGCTGGGAGCTCAAGTTTGTGCGCAAACCTTTGTTTCAGCAGCCAGTCCCGGTAGTCATCGAACGCAAGACCAATCGCTACGCGGTGATCGAAGAAGATGGCAGCCTCAACGACAATCCGGGCTTTAAAATCCGCGATTAAGTTCGAACTCCTGCCTTGGCCAACAGCCTAGGAACTGCACGATAGCATCGAGCAGCCGGCACGATCGACTGCCCACTCCGGGCGCATCTGTGCAAACTCTCCGGCGTTACGTTGCTCACAATAGGGCTGCCGTAAAACGCTCAGCCACCGGTTCAATCGACTGATATCACCTTGCTGCGCATCATCGATGCACAGCTGCGCCAAGTAATTACGCGGAACATATAGCGGATTAACCGAATGCATAAGCTGCCTACGCTGCTCAGTTTCAACCGCCTCATCCTCCACTCGTGCAGACCAGCGCTTTAACCAGGACTGGACAACAGGGGCGTGCCGCTCATAGTCGGATGCATAACTGATGCCCTTAAAATCCTCCGCCCTCGCCGAATCAATATCGACATCAGTTAATGCTCTAAAAAACAGAGTGAAGTCGAAGTGTGCCATTTGCATCAGCGCGATCAAATCATTCAGCAATATATCGTCACTTTCCTGCGCTTCGTTTAGGCCGATCTTCATCAAGCTCATTTGTCGATGATTTTGCTCAAAGCCCTGCACATAACGCTGTAAGCCGGTGTTTAACACGTCGGTATCGCCTATGACCGCGCTTATCGCCGATGCCAGTGCCGACAGGTTCCAGTGTCCGATCATCGGTTGCCGGCCATAGCAATAACGACGCCCTTGCGCATCGGTGGTATTGGGAGTCCAGATGGGATCAAACTCCTCCATCCAGCCGTAGGGACCATAATCAATGGTTAATCCGAGCACCGACATATTGTCGGTATTCATCACACCGTGGACAAAACCCACACGCATCCAATGCGCAATCATCAACGCGGTTCGATCGCAGATTTCCAAGAACCAATCTGCGCGTTTATTCGGCCCGTGCAGATGCGGAAAGTCGCGTGCAATGCAGAAGTCGACCCACGCCTCCAGTAGCTCAGATTCGCCACGCGCAGCGGGTAATTCAAAATTTCCGAATCGAATAAAGCTGGGCGCCATCCGGCACACAATCGCCCCGGGCTCTGCCTGCGGATTACCGTCGTAGAACATGTCGCGCACAACTGCCTCACCCGTAGTCACAAGACTCAGCGCACGCGTCGTTGGCACGCCCAGAGCGTGCATCGCTTCGCTACAAACAAATTCACGCAAGCTCGAGCGCAATACCGCGCGGCCATCGGCACCGCGCGAATACGGTGTCGCACCTGCCCCTTTGAGTTGTAACTCCCAGCGCTGGCCCTGCGCATTAACCAGCTCGCCCAGACTGATCGCCCGACCATCACCAAGCTGCCCCGCCCAGTGCCCGAATTGATGGCCACCATAATTCAACGCAAACGGTTGCATGCCCTCAAGCACCCGGTTTCCGGCAAGTGCTTTGATCAGATCCTCGTTCGCAAAATCCTGCGCACTCAAACCCAGCAATTCAGCCGCTGGGTCTGAGCAGGCCACCACGCTTGGAGCCGCGACTGGATCAGGCATGATTAAGCTGGCCGCAACGCCCGGCGTTTGGCGTGCAGTCCGCTTACCCGACTCATCAACGGGCAAGCTGCGCAGCAGTTGGTTATCCCAACTGCCGGGAAACTGAAAAGCTTCTTTTTTAGTAGATGTCACAACGAAACTCGGTCTTTTTGAGTGCCTCTTTCTCTTCGACATCAAGATGATCAAACTTGACCGATTGCGTGTCTTTGCTCGGTTTGCACGGAACGAGCAAACCGTAGAGGTGATCGCCAAAGAAAATACGCTGTCCGACAGCAAGCGCGGGCCCGGAATCATCACGCCCGGAGAAGCTGATCGGTAGCTCCATTGCTCTACCCATTTTTCTATCCGGATACGCGTCGAACTCTCGTGGCATAACATTGATTACGCCTAGAAATACAAGCTCAGACTCCGAAATGCTGCTTAGCGCGCAAGACGGTGACGTATCAGTAATTATATCGGTACAAAGCAATACGCCCTGCCCGCCGATGCCATCAAACTCTAGGCTACGAACACCGCAATTATCTGGCCGCCGCAGACAACTCAATGGTGCTACGCGGCCTTCCTGCAGCGCTTCAAAAAACGTTAACGGCACCGGCGTATCACCATATTGCCTTAGTGCGTCTTTAAGTTCTTGCGCGCTCTGCGGTATCAACTTGATTTCGTCGGCGGTGTTGTGGCTCCATCTGCTCGACTTGGCGATGGAAACTTTAGCGCAACGTTTATCTTTGTCCGGGATAGTCGAATCGATAATATCTTGAAGCGCACTCACTCCGCGGCGCCCGGCGTTCCAACGCAAGTACTCTGCAATATCGTTGCTGCAGCTGGCATTTGCATCGCTCGATAAATAACGGCCTGCCTGTGAGCTGACCCCGAGTCGATGCGGATCAAGCAACCAGGAATTAGCGGCGATTACCAAAGCCACAATCAGAGCCGAATTAAAAACATTGACGCGCGGCAGCTCGCCTAGCCAGCCACCGCGGCCGCGTATTAAGGCCAGGGCATAACCAAACGCATATACCGATAGCACTGTGACCACGCACGCTGCCCACCAGCGTTCAGCCGTCCAACCGTACTGTTCGATGCGCAGATACATGGCATACGCGGCTAGTACTGCGTAGATCGGCGCACTGAGAATAGCTGCGCTGACCACCGCACGAATCCACGCCGGATAGGGTTTTATACCACCGCCATCCTGAAACACAGCATTAAGCCCGACCACCAGAAATACCAATGCCCAGCTCAAAATCAATGTGGCGTTTTTTGTTTCCCACAAGGCGTCGATGCCGATAAACGGCAAGCTGATAATAAAAATCAACAACACAAAACTGCCGACAGGCACCAGGCCTTTGAACACCGCGAAGATAATCGAACGGGCCACCTTGATCGCCGGATATTGAGTCCGCGCAATTAAAACCCCGAGGCCGATAAATAAGCCGGTGGCTAAATGCACAAACCAGGACTCCTGGAACATATCCTCAAAAAAGCGTACACCAACCATTTTGAATAGTGCGCCCCAAAGCCAGACGACTGCCCAACTCAAGCCGACGAACACGCCGGCAACGCCCAGTGTCAGTGCGTTTTGCCACGCGTAGTCATGCAGTACGGAATACGGCACTCGCCATAGACCCGTTTGTTGTCGCCCCTGCAAGAACGCGATACCGATAAATAAGGCGACCGCCGAGCCGGCGCCGAACGGGCCGAGCACTTCATCGCTTTGCACCAACTCACCGGTTGCACTCCACACCGCCCAGCTGGATGTAACCGCGTAGACGATTGCAACAACTACCGCGTGAACCCAAAATCTACGGTCGCGCAACTCCTGTACGCACAGAATCAGGGTGAGCGGAATCGCCAGGCCCAAGGTATACCAATAAATTCGGCCGCCGAGTTCGGACATCGGCCACCAGCCCTGATCATGGCCGTAGTCGCCCACATACAGCAGCAAAGCGCCGATCAATGCGACCAGAACGATAAAAAGCTTTTCCGGTTTTTGCAGGTTCGATGTGTTGTGCATAGCCATTCCTTATTGACCTAGGAATAGTGTGCACCGACTTGCGGTCGTTTGTCGCGAAATGCCGGTCGATCTAGGCTTCCAGCTCCTGCCAGCGCGCGTATGCCTGCTCCAGACGAAGTTGCAGTTTCGCCAGCTGCTCGTTATGTGCCGTTATTTTATCGGGCGGCTGCTGGTAGAAACCGGCATCGGCCAACGCCACGCCCATTTTCTCAATCTGGGTTTCCAGAGATTCGATCTCCAGCGGCAGTTGCTCCAGCTCGCGCGCATCCTTGTAGCTGAGCTTAGGTTTCACCGCTTCCGACCTTGACGATCCCGGACTCGAGCGCTGCTGCTTTTGTGCGGCTTGCGCGCGCTCAGATGCAAGCTGAAGCATTTCCTGCTTGTGGCGTTGCCAATCGCTGTAACCACCGACGTAGTCACCAACCACTCCGTCACCTTCCATCACCAGGCAACTGGTCACCACGCGATCCAGAAAATCACGATCGTGGCTAACTAATATCAAGGTACCTTGATACTCCGAAAGCACCTCTTCAAGAAGATCCAGGGTTTCAACATCGAGATCATTAGTGGGTTCATCCATCACCAGTAAATTGGATGGCTTGGAGAACAGTTTGGCCAGCAACAAGCGACAACGCTCGCCACCGGACAGCCGATGGATCGGCGCCCTCGCCCGCTCCGGGGTAAACAAAAAGTCTTGTAAATAGCCGATGACGTGTTTACGTCGACCATTGATATCAATAAATTCACGACCTTCCGACACATTGTCCAGTGCATTCCAGTCTTCGCGCAGAGTGATGCGCTGCTGATCAAAATACGCCACTTCCAACTGCGTGCCCAAATTCACTTCGCCAGATTGCGGCGCCTGCTGGCCGAGCAACACCCGCAGCAAACTAGACTTGCCGGTACCATTGGCGCCGATCAAGCCGATCCGATCGCCGCGCCAGATGGTTGTAGAAAAGTCGGAGACGAGCGGACCCTTGCCGTAATCGATTGTAACGTTCTTGAGTTCGATGACTTTGCGCCCGGAGTTCGTCGCCTCGCTCGCGCCCATATTGACCAGACCGGTTTTATTGCGGCGCTGCGCGCGTTCTTTACGCATCGCTTCCAAGCGTTTTACCCTACCCTCGTCACGCACACGACGCGCTTTAATGCCCTGGCGTATCCACACTTCTTCCTGCGCTAACAGTTTATCGAATCGCTGATTCTCTTGTTCCTCAGCGTTGGCGCGCTCTTCTAGACGGCGCAAGTAGTTCTGCCAATCGCCCGGCCAGCTACTGACCGAGCCGCGATCAATTTCAAGAATGCGTGTAGCCAGCGACTGTAAAAATCGCCGGTCATGGGTGATAAACACCAGACTGCCGGAAAAGTTTTTCAAAAACCCTTCCAGCCATTCGATTGACTCAATATCCAGATGGTTGGTCGGTTCGTCCAAGAGCAACACATCCGGACCCGAGACCAGAGCCTTTGCCAACATAACGCGACGGCGCATTCCACCCGACAGACTCGAAAACGCCTTGTCCGGTTCCAGTGCCATCCGCTGCATCACATCTTCCACTCGCTGATCCGCAGTCCAGCCATTATTTTGCTCAATCAGTGTTTGCAATTCAGATAAGCGATCACCGCAGAAATCTTCGCCTTCAATTAAATGGTGATATTCGCTCAACCAGGCACCCAGCTCGCCCAAACCGGAGTCGACAATGTCGCGGATTGTGCCGGACACATCGGCCGAAACTTCTTGCTCCAAACGCGCAACCCGCACATTCGACTGCAAGCGCACTTCGCCGGAATCGGGGCGGATTGAGCCATCGACGAGTTTCAGCAGCGTTGACTTACCCGCACCGTTACGGCCGATCAGGGCAATACGCTCGCCGGGACCTACCGCGAAATTGACCTGCTCAAGCAACAGCGGGCCGCCGACGCTCAAGTCGACATCAATGAGATTAATTAAGGACATCCGCCTATTGTAATTCGCCGGCCCGCCCATCTGTGGAATAAATCCGGGCAAACACCGGCCAAGCCTGCTGCGAGCTGAACCAAAAGCCTCATTTTCGACGCGAACCGGCCTCAGCCCTGCCTCTTTTTCTTTATCGCATTTGCCGCTAGTCTTGGGCAATGCATGACTGGCAGACAAATCCGCCCGAAATTCCCGGGTATACGATCCGCGAACACCTTGGCGCAGGTGGCATGGCCGATGTGTTTTTGGCGACACAAAACTCACTCAATCGAGACGTGGCGATCAAGCGGCTGCGCTCGGCTGACGCATCAGAAGATGAAATCAAGCGCTTCAGCCAGGAGGCGCAGTTGATTGCTGAGTTAGAGCACCCGCATATTGTGGGCATTATCGAAGCCGGCCGAACCCAGCACGGTCATCTTTTTTATGCGATGCCCTTGATGAATGGTGGCGCGCTGTCGGATCACCCGAAACGCAACGAGCCGGAATTCATCCAGCAAATCGCCGTACAAATCTGCGATGCATTGCACGCCGCGCATCAGAGCGGCGTAATCCATCGCGATATCAAACCCGAAAACCTGTTATTCGATCGTCACGGTGGCGTGCGCGTATCCGACTTCGGCGTGGCCAAAAGTGTCAGCCGGAACACGCGATTAACCCGCGTCGGCAATACCGTGGGTTCGAGCCACTATATGAGCCCTGAACAGGCTCGCGGCGAGGATGTCGATGGCCGCAGCGATTTATACAGCCTAGGCGCCGTACTATTTGAGTTGCTTGCAGGCCAGCCCCCGTTCAATGGTCCCGATGATCTGGCCATCGGTATCGCACACTGCAACAGCCCGATTCCGCGCCTGCCGTCTAAATTCCGCGCATGGCAGAGCGTCATCGATCGCGCCATGAGCAAAGACCCGAAAAACCGATTTGCCGACGCACAGAAAATGGCCGAAGCGATCAGTCGGGTTTCTCTATCCCCGGCTACCGGTCAAACAACGCTTGAACACGCGATCCTCGGCGATGATCGCAGTCAGGAAAGCTGGCGTCTGCTTCTCGTTTTTGTTGCCATGGTCGCTGCGGGCGCCGCACTTTTTGCCTGGCTGCTTTAACGAACGTGCAGTAGCACACACTGCAGGCCTGAGATTGCTCTATGATTGAAAATAGCTTCGCTGCGCAGTAACCATGAGCATTCGCCAATTTATTCACCCGGAAAATCCCCAGACCCGACTGATCGCGCAGGCCGCTGCTGCACTGGCGGATGGTCAATTAGTGCTATGCCCTACCGACGCGGGCTACGCCCTGGTCTGGAGTCTGAACGGAACCGAAGCAGAAAATCGCGTAAAAAGCCTCAGACAGCTGGACAACAGGCACCCTTTCACCTTACTCTGCGCATCAATTAGCGATGCAGCAAGGCTAGCTCGTCTGGATGATCTGGCCTTCAGGGCGCTGCGAAGCCTGACCCCAGGTCCGGTCACGTTTATTCTACCGAGCAGCAGCAATCTGCCAAACCGACTGAAACAGCAGGGCCGTAGTAAGCGGCGCGATATAGGGATCAGGATTCCTGATCACGCGATAGCCAGCGCATTGATCGCTGCGCATGGCGAACCTTTGCTATCAGCCACTTTGGCATTGCCTGATGCCGGAGAAGAACTGGATAGTTTTGATGCCGACACAGTGGCGCTGTATTGCCTGAGGTCGGTGGATATGATGTTGGATTCTGGCAATTGCCCGCCCGGCCCAACCAGCATTGTCGACTGCACCGGCCCTGAGCCGACGGTCACCCGTGAGGGCTTCGTCCCTGTCGAGATTTAAGCGTTTCCTTATTCCGCGTGATGGTGCGGAAATATTAGTGAGAAAATTGCCCGTATGAGCAGCAACGGCCCGAGTGCCGAACACAATCCAAATGCGAGTCCAGCTGGGTCTGAAGCCCCGGCCCAGCCGCAGCAGCAGGAAATGCCGCTGGCGATCGTTAAAGGTCAGCCGGTCTTGCAGATTCCACAGGATTTATACATCCCGCCTGACGCACTGGAAGTCATTTTAGAAGCCTTTGAAGGCCCGCTGGATCTGTTGCTCTATCTGATCCGCCGTCAGAACTTGGACATTCTGGACATCCCGGTCGCTGAGATTACCAAGCAATATGTTGGCTACATCGAAGTGATGCAAGATCTTCGCTTTGAGTTGGCCGCCGAGTACTTGCTGATGGCAGCCATTCTGGCTGAAATTAAATCACGCATGCTGTTGCCTCGCCCACCTATGGAAGAAGGCGAAGAATCCGATCCGCGTGCCGAACTGGTACGCCGCCTGCAGGAGTATGAGCGTTTCAAAAAAGCGGCCGAGGATATTGATTATCTGGATCGACTCGATCGCGATACACACGTAGCGAGCGCTGATGTGCCGGACATTAAGACGGTCAAGGAACCGCCGGGCGTCGACATCCGTGAAATGCTGCTTGCGCTGCACGATGTGCTTAAGCGCGCCGATCTGACGGTACAGCATTCGATCAAGCGCGAAACACTTAGCGTGCGACAACGAATGGGCGATTTATTGGCACGCTTGGCGGATGGGCAGTTTCAGAGTTTTGTCAGCCTGTTTAACCCTGAGGAAGGCCGACAAGGTGTTGTCGTAACCTTCCTATCGATCCTTGAACTGGCCAAAGAGCAGCTCATTGAAATCGTGCAGGAAGAAACGCTGGCCCCGATCTATGTGAAATCGCTGGCAACCGCTGGCGACGCGGTTGTCGAGATACCCGAATCCGAATTTGATGAGGCAGACCCGGCCTGATGAACGGCAGCGTTTCTGCAGACATTGGCACAAGAGGCATTATGGAATTTGAACAAGTAAAACGCATTGTAGAAGCGGTGATTTTTGCCGCCCCGCAGCCGGTGACAATGGCGCAGATCGCGGCATTGTTCCCTGACGACGAGCCAGCACCCAATGGCAGCATCGGCAAGGCGATTGAAGCGCTCGGTGAAGAATGCGCTGATCGCGGAGTCGAGCTGATTGAGGTGGCCTCCGGCTATCGCTTTCAAGTTAAGACCGATGTGCATCCGTGGGTTGCCCGCCTCTGGACCGAGCGGCATCCGAAGTACACACGTGCTACCCTTGAGACTCTGGCATTGATTGCCTATCGGCAACCGATCACCCGCGGCGAAATCGAACAAGTGCGCGGCGTATCGGTTAACCCGAACACCATCAAAGCTCTGGAAGAGCGCGAGTGGATCCGAGTTGTAGGCCACCGCGACGTGCCCGGCAAACCGGCGCTTTTTGGAACGACAAAAACGTTCCTCGACTATTTCGGATTAAAAAGTCTCGATCAGCTACCACCACTGGCCGAACTCAAAGACATTGCCGACCTCGAACCGGAACTCCCGTTTGAAGTGGCTCTTGGCGCTAAAGCCAGCATAAACGCCGATGCAGCCGAAGGCTCGTCGGATCCAACCCATTCGCCGGATTCTGAAGACGCACAGTCGATTGAATCCTCTGCACCCGACAACGAGATGGCCTCTGAGGCCGAGCATCATGACCGATAACAACCGTAAAACGCTTTCCCTTAAACAAAAATCCGAATCAGCGACGAAAGTCGAAGAGCGCCTGCAAAAGGTTCTGGCTCAAGCCGGACTCGGCTCACGCCGAGCGCTTGAAGAACGCATCGCGCAAGGCCTGGTCAAGCTTAATGGCGAAGTCGCCAGCATCGGCCAAAGCGCGAAAAGCGGCGACCGGATCGAACTCGATGGTCGTACGTTTGTCGTGACTGCGCTGACTGAAGACGCCAGCGTCTTAATTTTGAATAAGCCCGAAGGCGTTGTTACCACCAACGAAGACCCTGAAGGCCGACCAACCGTATTTGAATCTCTGCCGCGCCTGAAAGGTGCGCGCTGGATCGCAGTGGGTCGACTGGACATCAACACGACCGGCCTTTTATTGCTCACCACCGACGGTGAGTTGGCCAATGCGTTGATGCATCCGTCCAACGAAGTGCCTCGCGAATACGTCTGCCGGATTCAAGGCGAAGTGCCCGAGAATATTGTTGAACGATTGGCTCGTGGTGTTGCTTTGGATGACGGCACAGCAAAATTTGAAGAGATTGAGCGCATCGGTGCATCCCCTTCGCACGCCTGGTTCCGCATCGTCCTTAAAGAAGGTCGCAATCGCGAAGTGCGCCGCATGTGGGAAAGTCAGGGCTATACCGTTAGCCGCCTCAAACGCACACGCTATGGTGAAGTCGGATTGCCACGTGCGCTCAAGCGCGGCCACTGCGAAGAAATGAAAGCCGAAGATGTCGCTGCTCTGCGCAGGCAGTTCGCGCTTGAAGATAATGCGCCGGTACTGACCTTGCAGCCGGTGATCGGTCAACGTCGATCAAAACAAACCCAGATCAATATTGATCGCAGTGATCGCGGTGGCGCCTACGTCAATGGCCAGATGAGCGATGAGGCCAGCGAATTCCGTCGCTTTGATAACACCCGCGAAGAGCGTCCCGCGAGTCGCCGTCCTGCCGGCCGCAAGCCGGGCAGGCGCCCGACCCACGGTAAAGGCCCTAAGCGCCCGTTCCATGGCCCCATGGATGGTGCACGGGCCGATGCCGGCCCGCGCCGCGGCGGACCTGGTGGACCGGGCGGGCGCGGTAAACCATCGGGCCCACGTCGCGATAACGCACCGGGCAACCCAACTGAATTTAAGAGCTGGTATGTGCCGGAAGGCGTCGATACCGGTTCAAAAATAGCCCCGCCACGCAAACCGCGCGGTGAACCAAAACCTTTCCGCCCGGGCGAGCAATCGGGTGCTGATCGTGGACCACGCAAACCCTATGGTGGTGCGGGCGGACGCGATGACGCACGCGGCAATCGTCGTGGACCGCGCCCCGAAGGCGAAGGTCGTGGGCCGTACCGTGGACCATCGGAAGGCCGCGGGCCGCGCCCGCAAGGCGAAGGCCGGGGTCCGTACCGCGGACCATCGGAAGGCAGAGGTCCGCGTCCGGAAGGTCGTGGGCCCCGTCCCGAAGGCAGAGGACCTCGCCCGGAAGGCGATAACCGAGGACCACGCCGCGATACCGCGAACCGTGGTCCGGGTCGTGGCCCTGCAGAAGGCCGTGGCCCTTATCGTGGACCGTCCGAATCCCGCGGTCCGCGTGGTGACGACGACAACCGCGGCAATCGTAAAGCTCCACCACGCAACGCCGGCCCGGGTCGCGGGCCGAAACGCGGTCCGAAAGATTCGTAAATAAAAAGGGGACCCATCGGTCCCCTTTTTTTTGGTTGATGCTTCGAGTTCTACAGTATTTCAAAAGCGTCAGCATCTTGGTGCGCCGGAAACTTCTCGCGAAACGCATCCAGGCCCGATCGCGAAAAACTTGCGTGCACCAATTGCTCCTGAGTCCCGCAATCCACAATCGCATCGCCCAACCAATCCAGTGCCGCGGAGTCTCCGGCGTACTGCAGACCGTTGCCATCGGTGCCGACGCGGTTAACTCCGACCACACACGCGACGTTTTCCATTGCGCGCGCGCGCAGCAAGGTACGCCACGCGTTACGCCGCGGGCTTGGCCAGTTGGCAACAAAAATTAGCAGGTCATAATCAAGCTGGTCTTTAAGCAGATGACTGAATCGGTTGCGTGAGTACACCGGGAACCGCAGGTCGTAACAGACCATCGGACAGATTCGCCAACCACGCCATTCGACTACCAGCTTCTCTTTTCCCGCCGAGTAAACCTTGTGTTCGTTCGCCATGCGGAATAGGTGTCGCTTGTCGTAGTGCTGCACTTGCCCGTCGGGCTGCACCCACAACATGCGATTGAATACTTTATCGCCGTCGCGTAATTGAATGCTGCCGCACACCACCGAATCGGCGCCGCGCGCCTGTTCGCGCATCCAATCAATGGTGATTCCCTGCATGGTTTCAGCCGAACCCAGAGCATCATTGCTAAAGCCACTGGTGAAAGTTTCCGGCAGCACAATCACATCGGTTTTGCCACGTAATCCGGCAATCATCTGCCCGTAATAGGCACGGTTTCCGTCGGGATCATGCCAGCGTGTTTCACCTTGTGCCAAGCTGACGCGCAAATCACTCATACCTGCACCAGGCGTTTAATCGCGGCGTCTAAGGTGTCCTGATTCTTTGCAAAACACAGGCGCGCTAAGCGCTGGCCCTTAGGCGGCGTTTGATAAAACGGCGACAGCGGGATGGCCGTGACGCCCTTTTCAATGGTCAGCCAGTTACAGAACTCCAGATCATTTAAATCGCTGACCGCTGAATAATCGACAAGCTGAAAATAACCGCCCGGCACCGCTAAAGCCTTAAACCGGGTCTGCGCCAATTGCCGGGCGAATCCATCGCGTTTTTCTTGATAAAACGCGCCCAACTGCTGGTAATGCTCGGGGTGATTTTCAATCATTTCAGCAAAGGCAAATTGGGCCGGCCCGAAGGTACAAAAACTGTTGTACTGATGCACTTTTCTAAACTCTACCGACAGCGCCGCCGGCGCAATGCAGTAGCCGAGCTTCCAGCCGGTGCAATGGTAGGTCTTGCCAAAACTGGATACCACGAAACTGCGTGCAGCTAATTCCGGGTGACGCAGAACGCTCTCATGCCGGCGTCCGTCGAACACAATGTGCTCATAGACTTCGTCAGACAAAATCAGAATATTCGTGTCGCGTACGATCTCGGCCAGCGTGTTCATATCCTCAGCACTCATCATCGCGCCTGAAGGATTGTGCGGAGAGTTAATCATAATCAGACGCGTTTTCCTGCTGATTGCCGAACGCACCCGATCCCAATCGATGGAGAAATCTTTGTCATTCAACGGCAGATGCACCGCCACGCCACCCGCGAGATCAATCGCCGGCTCGTAGCAGTCGTAACACGGATCAAACACGATCACTTCGTCGCCAGCGCTGACCACGGCAAGCACCGCATCAAGGATTGCTTCGCTGGCGCCGGATGTCACGGTTATTTCGGTATCGGCATTGGGTTCGAAGCCATAACACGCTGCGGTCTTTTTAGCGATTGCCTGGCGCAATACCGGCACCCCGGTCATTGGTGAGTACTGATTCTTGCCACTGCACATGGCCGCGTTCAGCGCCTCAACCAGCGGCAGCGGCACTTCGAAATCTGGAAAGCCCTGCCCCAAATTGATCGCCCGGTGTTCCATCGCCAACTGCGACATCACGGTGAATATCGTGGTGCCGACTTTGGGTAACTTGGAGTTCAGTTGCATTGGGCTTCCGATATCGTGCGTGAGCATCCGATTCTAAACCGGATGAGGGTGAATACAAGTGCGGCCCCGAAGGGCCGCATGAATTACGTCTTAGACCAGTTCGCTTTTTAGGGACAAGCCTGCAAGCTCGTCAAATTAGTCACCGCACGATTCTGCACAAAACTGCCAGGCACACCATTGGTCCAGGTCACGTTAACGCCCATCGTGTCGAACTGATTGCTGCCGTTAAATGTTCGGGTCAGCGTGCCGACATTCTGCGGGCTGTTGGTAATCGGATCTACCCAAGTTCCCAGTGGTCCGAAGCCGGTGAGCTGATACGCCGGGTGGGTTGTACCGCTATTAAAAGGAGAAGGTTGCGCAGTGATCCAGCGTGGCCGGCCCTGCCCGTCATAGGCATAAGCCGCGTAGAACTCACTGCCGGGGTATAACTGAGCACTAAAGCCATAACCGGATAGCGAAGGCGAATACCAATGGCCATTCGTCGCGTATCCCGATGGGCAACCAAAGCCAACGTTCAAGCGCTGCATAGTTTCCGAACCGGTTTCGCCATCGATGTTATAGGTAAACACCAGATTATCGGCGTCGACTTCGGTCACGTTGATGCTACCGATAATCGTCAACACATTACTGGAACCATTCCACGCCGCACGCGCAATAGGCGATGACCAGCTGCCACGATCCGGCGATGGATCGGCTGCTTGCGCGTAATACCAGGTGGGCGTGCCGTCCTGCAGATACGCATACCAAATCAATACACGCTGGCCGCCGACCCGGTCATAGAAAATTCCGTGGCCTGAGCGCGTCGGATTATAGAAGTGTCCGGATGCTTGCAGCGGTGCGGCGCTGACACTGTTAATCGTTGCAGTGACCGTCACGTCGCCCTGTGATGCATCGGCATTAACAGGAGCCACGTACCAACGGCCTGCAGAAAGCTGAGCGCCGCTTAGCGAGATGGTTTCATTTCCACTGGCGGTAACCGCACGACGTTCGGCCATTCCGGATGATACCGGCGCAGCGCCAACAAGCGCTGCATCGCTAAACGCTACTGGTTCAACAAACAGATTCGCATTGATGCTGCTGCTTGTAGTGAACGTAACTGAAGTGGCATAAGCCGGCACATCAAAGAACAATCCGTCATGTCGCTCAGCGGCCGCTAACGTGACCGTGTGCGACGTTGCATTATGCAGTGCACGACGCGCGAACCCGCTAGCGCGTGTCAGTCGAACGGGAATATAGCCCATCGGTTGGCTACTACCGGGTGCCGCGTAGAACATCACCGCACCACGGCGTTCCTGACCGAACACGAAGGTCGGATCATTCCATGCGAATCGAACCGGGATACTCACGCCGTTGGTAGTCATGCCCGGTCCGGTCGCTGTATAGCGACCACTGCTGGCCGGGGTCATTTCGACAACGCTATGGGTGACCGTGGCCGATGTCGCCAGCCCGGTATTACGAATCATCGCCCAATAGCTACGCGCGCCGCCTGATCCAGGATGCAAGGTTTCAAACGTACACGTACCACCGTTCCCGGTACTACATATTTCATTGCGCGAACCTGGTGATCGACTTCCGAAATACATGGTCATCGAGCCACTGCCACTAAAGCTAACTTCAATCCGGCTCTTGGTTGGCAAGCCGCTGACGGGTTGCGGCACGGTGATGGTTTGCACAACGACTTCGCTGCTGGTGTTATCCCAAACATCGCCATCGGAGTCCTGCGGCACTGAGGCAAAAACGTTAGTCGTCGGCGCAACAAACTCGGTCGCGGCAAATCGTGCGTTCGGCATGGCCAGCAATCCACTCTGGGTCAGGTCACGATAGTCGCGATCCAGGTCAACGTAGGACACGGCGCTCTGGAAAACACCGGGATTGACATACAAAGCGACCGGTAAGCGCGTATCGGGACGTCCGTCACCGGTGGTCCGGCGCAGCGTGACATCGCCATACACCCATTGCCCATAAAGCGCCGGATCGGTAACCGAAAAATTGAATCCGATGCTTTGTGTTGCGCCGTTGCCGATGGCAAAACTCGGCACCGTTGCCACACCCGATACCCCCGCCGGCAATGCAAAATCTACCGTGTAATTTCCGCCACCGGCCATATCGGTAAAGCTGCGAGTCAAAGTCGAACAAGTCGGCGCGCAGGCTTCGTGGATCAATGCCGGCAAATTCATGCCGCGTGGATTGAACTGGCCATTGGCAAAGCCCGTGGCATCAATATTCAAGAATAAAGCGGCACGCGCTGCACGGGCCACATTTAAACGCCCACTGCCGCCCTCAAATGGATTAGCGGGCGTCGCGTTGTCCTCAATCTTTACGACTTTATCGGTCGTTGTCAGCAAGGCCGAAATAATCCGGCTGCTGTTCCAACTCGGATTACTACCTTTAACCAGTGCAGCTGCGCCCGCGACATGCGGCGCGGCCATCGAGGTGCCGGTGAGAATGGCGTAAGAGTTACTGTCATGCGCAGCAGCAAAAATATTGGTACCGGGCGCGGCAATTTCCGGTTTCAAGGTGCCATTCGGAATTACCGGTCCACGCGCACTCGATACGTTCAATGCATCGGCTTGCGATGCGGCTGGCACAAATGCGGCAGCTTCAATGCGGCCGCTATGACCGGTACCGGTCGCCATCCAGTTCAGCAACAACTGACCATCGGCATAGCTTAAATGAGTCG
>CBDUOG010000040.1:0-17944 GCA_965368785.1 uncultured Gammaproteobacteria bacterium
GTAGCTTGCCGGCGGCGATCGCTGCAGTGGAAGCGGTAGATAAAGCTTTGGGTCAGGTGCGCTCTGCCATTGAGCGCGCCGGTGGCGTGATGTTGGTAACTGCGGATCATGGCAATTTGGAAATGATGCGTGATCCTCAAACCGGTCAGCCACACACGGCGCATACCGTGGGTCCGGTGCCCTTCGTTGCCTGTGGCGTTTCCGGCACCCTACGCGCTGGAGGTGCCTTGCGAGATGTTGCGCCGACGATACTTGATCTGTTGGGCATAGAGCGTCCCGCTGCGATGACCGGTCGCAGTTTGCTGCAAAAAGCATAGGGACGAGCGTGCGAAGTCAGCTTAATGCGTTTTTCATCGGCGCCTTGGTGGGTCTTCTCGCTTCCGGTGCTGCTGCGCAGACCGACAAAGAAACTCAGGCGTTGAATAAATTGGCCAGCGTGCGCGCAGAACTTAAAGAGCTGGCGACACAGCAGCGCGAGATAGAAGCGCAACGTAACGAAGCGAGCAAGGTGTTACGCGAAGCTGATCAGAAAGTATCAGCTGCCAGCAAGTCGTTACGGCAAACAGAAATTTCGATTGCTCACCAGGAAACCGAGTTGCAGCGCTTGCGTGGTGAGGCAGAACAAATGCAAAAGAATTTGGCGGCTCAGCGCGAACAGCTGGCCGCTCTGGTTCGGTCCGCGTACGCATTAGGACGACACGAACAACTCAAGCTATTGCTGGCACAAGACCAGATGCGCGATCTGACACGGGTGCTTGTTTATCACCGCTACATCCAGAATATGCGCGCAGACCGGGCTGCGCAGCTGGTGAAGTCGCTTGAAGGCCTGGCCAATCTGATGCGCGATATCGAGCAGCGCAGCCAAACGTTGGTGCAGGCACGCGATACGCAGCAAAGTCATCTGCAAAGTCTCGAATCGCAGCGTGCGCAGCGTAGTGAGCTGATCTCTGAACTCAATAAGCGCTTCCGCAGCGATGCCGATCGGATTGCCGCGCTAGGCCGCGATGAACAGGCGCTGGTGAAGTTGATTGCGCAGCTGCAGGATGTGTTGTCCGATGTGCCGGCGCAGCCGGAAGACGCCCGGCCATTTGCAACGCGTAAAGGGCGATTGGTAAAGCCATTATCGGGCAGTGTTCTGGCCGCCTACGGCGGGCGATTGCCGGATGGACGACGCAGCGAAGGACAGTTAATTGCGGGTACCGAAGGTGCCTCGGTGCGCGCGGTGGCACCCGGGCGCGTCGCATTCGCCGATTGGCTCAACGGCTATGGCCTGATCATTATTTTGGACCATGGCGATGGTTGGATGAGTCTGTATGCCAGCAATGACGCCTTGCTGCGCGAGGCCGGAGAGTGGGTTCAGACCGGCGAGCCGGTTGCCCATGTCGGCGGCTCCGGCGGACAAGGTCGCGCTGCCTTGTATTTCGAATTGCGCCAGAAAGGCCGGCCGGTTGATCCGGCCAGCTGGTGGCTTAGGCGCTAATTAATTTAACGCGCAGGTTTGCCGGGCATCGGGAAGGGCGTTACGACTTTTTCGCCCGACGCTGCATCGCGGATTACCGATTGACCCTTGTTCTCTACTTCTTCAATACGCACGATGCTTTGCATCGGTAGATGTAATACCTTGGTGCCGCTGAATTCATCTTTGAGCCGTTCTTCGGTGGGGTCGACCACTAAGCCTTCGTTGACATCGAATATCAGCTCGCTGACTTCAGTGAAGCCCCACAGATTGCCGCTGTTTACCTGACGCGCGTACAGCTCGTAAATCTTGCCGGCATTAAGAAATGTCACTTTGAATAAATGTTTCTTGCTCATGGTTCGGATTATAAGCCATGAGCACAGTCAGCATAGCGAGCGCAGAGGCCCGGATTAGAAAATTCATCAGCGCGCAACACGCAGGCGCATGTCGCGCCAGAGCAGGATCACGCCCTCACTATGGATACTCTCGATGAGTAGGTCATTGCCAAAACGATCGCCTTCGCGCAGCCGCTGGCCGTCAATGACGACAAAACGACTTTCCGGATCATCAGCAAATACATGCAGGCTGATTCGTAGCTCCGGGAGCTGCCGACGTTGACTTAAGCTAAGCGTTTCCAGCATGCGAATGCTCGTCGGCGATGGCGTTTGGGTGGGTTTTGCTTGCGATTGTTGATCGGGCTCGCTGATCGTCGCGACGACGGGCGCTTCGAGAATTGGCGAAGGCTGCGCCGGGACTATTGGCGCTAGCGAATTATTCGCCGGCTGCCGCTCAGGCTCCGGGGCAGGTATTAACGCCAGATAGGGGCTAGATGCGGGTACGGGATCTGCCGCCTCAACCGTCGATTCAGCAGCCGCTTCAGAGATTGCATTGTTTGAGCGATGTTCGCGCCACCATAGACCGACAACAATGATCGCTAAAAGTGCGGTCACCACAATCGCCGCCGGCAAGCGCGATGACGATTTATTCGATGTGTAGTTTTGCGAAAAAAGATCCGGTGCCTTACCGCGTTGGCGCTCGCGTTCAGATTTTCGTAGCGCGTCAAGAATCAAGGACATAAGCGGCTACTCCAATCTCGTGAGCAATTTAGGGCCACCGATCTCGTCGCGCACCAATAGCCACAGGTGCGAAACACTGAGATTCTCGCCGGGCTGCATGCCATATTCGAGGCCTAAACGGTTAAGTGCCTGGAGTGCGCCGGTATCGAATTTCGCATCCTGCGCATTTAAGCCCAGTCGAGAAAACACCCAGGCTACGGCAGGCCCCGAGTCGCCAGGCGCTATCGCCCGATTAATTGCCATTGGCGCGCGAAACAACGCATAAAACGAACCGGTGTAGAAGCGCTCAAAGTCGATTCGACGCACATCAAATTCCCAATCATCGAGCAGTATGCGAACGCGCATCGCATCCGCGCCGGTCACCAGCGCAAGGCTTGTGGCCTCACCCACCTTCATTTCTACAAGGACGGGTGCGCGCCGCGCAATCAATTGGTCAAGTGATAGCTGATCGCTGACACAGTACAGGCCGGGCGCCGGGGTCATCGGGCAAGTTTGAATGGTTTCTAAGCTCGCTTCACTCGCCTCGACCCGCCAAAGTTTCATCAAGTCGATCCAGGCGCGAGATGGTTGCCCGCCCGCCATTTGCAAACGAACCTGATAATCCTCTGCGCTGATCAGAGGTGCCTTCAGGCTAAGCGCGGGATTCGGTTTTGCGGTTACCGCGGTCTCAGACATCCCGTAGCGCGGCACCAGAAACCAGGCGCTGACCATCAGTGCCAGCAGCGCAAGGATTGCCGCCTGAGGGGTCTTTAACCAGTGGCGTACAAAGCGTGGCCCGGCGAGTGCCTCATCGGCTGCGCGGTTAACTAAGCGCTCGGATATGGCATGTTGTTGATGGACATAAGCTGCCAATAAAGCGCGTTCGGCGATTACGTTTATCAGGCGCGGTATGCCATCAGCGCGCTGATGAATTTTACGCACCGCCAGTTTTGAGAAAGGGAATTTCTGGCCGCCACCAACCGCGAATCGATGTCGCAGATAGCTATCTGTTTCCTCTGCGGACAATGAGGTGAGGTGATAGCGCGCGGTAACCCGCTGCGCGAGCTGACGTAACTCAGGCTTTGCCAGCACATCGCGCAGTTCAGGTTGGCCGAGCAGAAGAATCTGCAGCAATTTTTGCGTGGGTGTTTCCAAATTTGTGAGCAGCCGCACTTGCTCTAATGCGGCCTCGGAAAGATCCTGGGCTTCGTCGATAATCAGTACGACACGCAATCCCTGAGCGTAGGCGTCAAGCAAGAAATGATTGAGGGTGTCGAGCAGAGGTTTAAGTTTGCCGCGCTTGCTCTTGACCGGGAGATGAAGCTCTTCGCAAATGCTCTCAATCAGTTCCACCGGCGATAACATGGGATTGAGAACCAATGAGACCCGCACATTCTCCGGAAGTTTCTCCAGAAGCAGACGGCAAAGCGTCGTTTTGCCGGTGCCGACCTCGCCGGTAAGTTGCACGAAGCCGCCACCTCCGCCCTGAGTAATGCCGTAGAGCAAATGTGCCAAAGCGTCCCGATGCTGCTCGCTCAGAAATACAAAGCGCGGATTAGGCGTTATCGAGAATGGCGGCTCGCTCAGGCCGAAATGCTGCAAATACATTGGCGACTGATTCACTCCCCACGATTGAACATGAGCCTAGCCTAATCGGCCGGCGGCGACAAAGCCTGTTTGCTGAAAGCGAATATCTGCGGCTGACTGAGACGCTGCCAGGTCGCGCACGACATAATAATCGAGCGTGCACGCAAACCTGCATTAAATGCAATTTGCGATTGACCCAGAATGGACGGATCGGCGTACAAATTAAACGGCAGGATGGGTCTGCCGAAGGGCGGCACGCTACCGGGGATCAGTCCGGTTTCATCATAAAGCTCCGCCAGTCGTGCAAAGCGACAGTACCGGCTTTTGAATTGACGTCGAACCAAGGCGTTGTCGGCTTGCTGGGCGGCGCTTAAAACAAACAGTCCCAATCCGGCCTGGGTTCGCATCAATAAAGTCTTTGCGCCGATTTCGATCGGTGTGCCGCGAACCTCAGCCGACTGCAAGGCGGTGGCGGTTGGCGCGTGCTCAATCAAATCGAATTCAATGTGTTCGGCTTGCAAATACGTTAGAAGGGCTTGGGCAATGCGGCCGTCCGATTCACTGGGATTTTGAGTGTCCATAAAATAAGTATGGGCGAATGCTACTTAAAAACAAAAGGGCTCCGCAGAGCCCTTTGTACTAATCGAGAAATTGCGGTGAATCGAATCAATCATCCAGCGTTAATAGCGAGGCATTACCGCCGGCTGCGGTTGTATTAATGGTGATCGTTCGCTCGGAAGCAAAGCGCAGCAGATAATGCGGGCCGCCAGCTTTAGGTCCTGTGCCGGAAAGCCCCTCACCGCCGAACGGTTGAACGCCGACGACCGCGCCGATCTGATTGCGGTTGACGTAGCAGTTGCCCACACGAATGGTGCGGGTGATGTGCTCAACGGTCTTATCGATGCGCGAATGAATGCCGCAGGTCAGGCCATAGCCGGTGTTGTTGATCGCATCGAGTACGTCGTTCAATTTTTCCGCCTTCCAGCGTAAAACGTGTAGGACCGGACCAAATACTTCGCGGTGCAGCTGCGACAGGCTGGAGATTTCGTAGGCGCGTGGAGCGAAGAAACAGCCATCGGCGCATTCATCAGGCAGATCAACCGCGCGGATCAGGCGTGCTTCCTTGTCCATGCGCGCGGCGTGATCTTGCAGTGTCTTGAGTGCGGCTTCATCAATCACCGGTCCGACATCGGTGCTCAGCAAGCCCGGGTCACCCACGACCAATTGATCCATGGCGCCGTTGAGCATGTCGATGACCTTATCGGCGATGTCTTCTTGCACAAACAATACGCGTGCCGCTGAACAGCGCTGGCCTGCGGAATCAAATGCCGACGCGATGGCGTCTTTGACCAATTGCTCAGGCAGACAGGAGGAGTCGGCGATCAAGGCATTCTGGCCGCCGGTTTCGGCAATCAATGCAGCGATCGGGCCATTACGTGCAGCCAGCGCGCGGTTAATCGCCCAGGCGGTTTCTGTGGAGCCGGTAAATGCGACACCGGCCACACGCACGTCGCGGGTCAATGCAGCACCGACGGTCGCACCGTCACCGGGCACAAATTGCAGTACCGACTCAGGCACGCCGGCTTCGTGCATCAAGCAGGTCGCGATGTAGGCAGTCAGTGTCGTTTGTTCAGCGGGTTTAGCGATCACGCTATTGCCGGCTGCAAGCGCTGCAGCGACCTGGCCGATGTAAATGGCCAGCGGAAAGTTCCAAGGACTAATGCAAACAAATACGCCGCGGCCATGCAATTGCAGCACATTGGACTCGCCGGTGGGTCCGGGCAGTTGTGTGCCTTGTCCAAACAAGTTGCGTGCCTGCAGCGCGTAGTAGCGCAGGAAGTCTACGGCTTCGCGCACTTCAGCCACCGAGGCGGGTAATCCCTTGCCGGCTTCTTTGACACACAGCGCCATATATTGCGGCAGACGTTTTTCCATAAGATCAGCAGCGCGTTCCAAAATCACCGCGCGCGATGCGGCGGGCAGGGCGTCCCATTGATGATGCGCATTAACCGCATTGTCTAATGCCTTACTGACATCGTCGGCGCTTGCGGCGACATACGAGCCGACTTTTTCTTTGCGGTTAGCCGGGTTGAATACATCAACGCGCGTTCCTTTCGTTGCGGCGCCCGGCACCAGAGGTTTGCCTTCCCAGCCCTTAGCTTCGCGGTTTATCTGCTCGGCGAGCGCCTGTAATTCTTGTTCGTTGGCAAAATGCACGCCCATGGAATTGTTCCTTTGTTCTGCATACGAGCGATATAAATCTTTCGGCTGCGGTATTTTCGGGTGGGGTTTGCTGCTGTAAGCAGAAACCGTATTGATTGGATCGGCAACCAGATCGGCCGGTGCGACGTTTTCATCGCTGATGCGATTGACGAAGCTCGAGTTCGCGCCATTTTCCAGCAAGCGTCGAACCAGATAGGGCAGCAGGTCTTCATGCGAACCGACCGGCGCGTAAACGCGGCACGGCGCGTTGAGCTGATCCGGGCCGATCACTTCGGCATAGAGGTCTTCACCCATGCCGTGCAGCCGCTGGAATTCAAAATCAGCACCCTGGCTGAATTGGTGAATCGCGGCGATGGTGTGGGCGTTATGCGTAGCAAACATCGGGTAGATCGCGTCGGTTGCCGCGAACATGCGTTTTGCGCAGGACAAATAGCTGACATCGGTATTGGCTTTACGGGTAAATACCGGGAAGCCGTTGTGTCCTTCCATTTGTGCTTTTTTGATTTCTGAATCCCAGTAAGCACCTTTGACCAGGCGCACCGGAATTCGGCGGCCGTGTTTGCGCGCTGTCGCAGCAATTAGGTCAATGACGTAGGGCGCACGCTTCTGGTACGCCTGAATGGCTAGGCCGTAGCCTTCCCAGTCGCGTAAGGACTCGTCGGAATAGGCACCGAGGATGACGTCCAGTGACAATTCCAGTCGTTCCGACTCTTCGGCATCAATGGTGAAGCCGATGTTCTGCGCTTTGGCCAGTTGCGCCAGTTCAAGCACGCGCGGGGTGAGTTCAGCCATCACCCGGGCGCGTTTGGCAAACTCATAGCGCGGATGCAGCGCGGAAAGTTTGACCGAAATACTGGCTACCGCGAATACATCGTGTTTGGTTTTCTGCTTGGCGACAAACTTGCCGATTGCGGTAATCGCGTCGCGGTAGGCTTGCAGATAGCGTTTCGCATCACGCTCGGTTAGCGCGCCTTCGCCGAGCATGTCGAAGCTATAGCGATAGCGCGCATTGTCACCCTTGATTGAGCGGCTAAGTGCTTCGTCAATGCTGCGGCCCATAACGAATTGGTGACCCATAATGCGCATTGCCTGGCGCACGGCCAGACGAATCACCGGTTCG
Source organism: uncultured Gammaproteobacteria bacterium (assembly GCA_965368785.1). Taxonomy (GTDB): domain Bacteria; phylum Pseudomonadota; class Gammaproteobacteria; order Xanthomonadales; family Xanthomonadaceae; genus Silanimonas. Next base: position 7,442 of record CBDUOG010000040.1, read on the forward strand.
CCTGCACGCGCGACGAGGCGACCGAACGCGCCGGAGAAATCGCGGCGTGTGTCGTCACCTAGCTTGACGATTCGCCCGGTGAGCATGAGTCCCCAGGTCGATGCGTTGACCAGAACCGACTTGGAGCCGCCCAGATGCTCGTCCCAATCGGCTTCGCCCAATTTGTCGCGGATCAGTTTGTCAGCGGTGTGCTCATCAGGAATGCGCAACAGGGCTTCAGCGACGCACATCAGCAGCACACCTTCTTCTGAGCTCAGGTCGTATTGGCGCATAAACGCCTCAACTAGCTCCGGATCGGCGCTGCGCACGCGTGTATTGCACACCAGTTGCTCGGCGACTTGCTGAATCTGAGCGCGCTCAGACTCCGTGCTGTGCAGGCTGGTCATCAACTCGGCTAAGTGTTCCGACTCATCACGCAGGGTTGTTGCGGTGATTTTCTGCCGTAGCAGATCGCTGGAGGCTTGCAGTTCGGGGCTGAGGATGAGCTTCACAAGGATTCGGACCAATGGGGCTAAAGATGAAATTGTAACTGGCGGCGCAGTTTCAGGCACCTAATCCAACCGAATGGGCTGAAATAGCCGGAAACCGCCATCCGTATCGCGATTTGGGCCGCTGAGCTTGCCGCACACCATGGCGGGTCGGTAAACTTTGCAGGCTTTTCCGGCGCCCGGGTGATAAAAAGGCGCGATAGACTCAAGTTCCGATGCGCTAAATAAGCATTCTGGCTTGGCATATGCGCCTGAAACGGCGTTTGGGCAACGGTCTGCCGCGTTTTTGCCTAGGGCTACCCTGCGGTCTGCCTTATACTGGTCGGCCGATCCGGTAGCCCATGTGGTATTTGACGCGATTTCCACTGGGAATGCGTCATCATCATCTGGGCAGGATTGCGTGTTGCAGCCGTTTGAGTCACTTCGGTGGTTTTAGCGTCACCGCATCACCGAAAATGGCAGGCCCCCGGGCTTGCATCACTATGAGAGGCAGCCTTGTTGAGGTCACCGAAATGAAGTTCCCGCGTACCGTAAGTATCCTAGCTACCTTGCTGGGGTCATTGTTTGCCATCACGGCCCTAGCAAACGGCGGTCAGCCTGAACGCTGGCAGCTGAATATGACCGAAGGCGTCACCGCGACCGCGCAACGTGCCCACGACATGCACATGATCATTCTTTGGATCTGTGTGGTAATTGGCATCATTGTGTTTGGCGCGATGGCTGTCGCGATCTTCAAATTCCGCAAATCCAAGGGCGCGGTGCCGGACAAAACATTTGTCCACAGCACATTCCTCGAAATTCTCTGGACCGGCATCCCGATTCTGATCCTGATTGGAATGGCGATACCGGCCACAACGAAGGTCATTGAGGCCTATGACTCGTCAAAGTCTGAAATGACCGTAAAAATTGTGGGTCAGCAATGGCTATGGACCTACGAATATGTCGGTGAGGGTGTGAAGTTCACCAGCCGCTTAGATCGTGAGTCTGACCGCATCCGCCAAAGCGGTATGCAGCCGACCGAAGCAGATCACCCTGCGTATCTGCTGGATGTCGATAATCGTCTGGTTTTGCCGACCAACACCAAGGTCCGTTTTGTGATCACCGCCGATGACGTCATCCACTCGTGGTGGGTTCCGGCTCTGGGCTGGAAGCAAGATGCGATTCCCGGAATCATCAATGAGGGCTGGACCAATATTCCTGAGCCGGGCACGTATCGCGGCCAGTGTGCCGAGCTATGCGGTAAAGATCATGGCTTCATGCCGATTGTTGTCGAAGCTGTCTCGCCGGAAGATTTCAAGGCGTTTCTGGATTCGAAACGAACCGCATCCAACCCAAAAACCGCGGCAACGGCTGACGCCGTTGCTCAGCAATAAGTACTACAGGGGCACGCACCATGGCATCCCACGATCATCACCACACACCATCGTTCTTTGAGCGCTGGTTTTATTCAACCAACCACAAAGATATCGGAACGCTGTATCTGATCTTTGCGTTGGTTATGTTTTTTGTCGGCGGCTCGATGGCGATGGTTATTCGCGCCGAGCTGTTCCAACCGGGTCTGCAGTTAGTTGATCCGTCATTCTTCAATCAGATGACCACCATGCATGCGCTGGTAATGATCTTCGGCGCAGTCATGCCGGCGTTCGTCGGTCTGGGCAACTGGATGATCCCGCTGATGATCGGCGCGCCGGATATGGCGTTGCCGCGAATGAACAACTGGTCGTTCTGGATTCTGCCGTTCGCCTTTACCCTGTTGCTATTGCCGCTGGTTCTGCAATTCTTCGGTATCGGCTCAGGCTCTCCGGCCGGTGGTTGGACCCTGTATCCGCCATTGTCTCTGCAGGGCGGTACGTCGGTTGCGTTTACGATTTTTGCGATCCACTTGATGGGCGTGAGTTCGATCATGGGTGCGATCAATATTATTGCGACCATTCTGAACATGCGTGCACCGGGCATCGATCTGCTGAAAATGCCGATCTTCGTGTGGACCTGGTTGATCACTGCATTCTTGCTGATTGCGGTTATGCCGGTTTTGGCGGGCGCGGTCACCATGTTGCTGACCGACAAATTCTTCAGCACCAGCTTCTTTAATGCAGCCGGCGGCGGTGATCCGGTGATGTTCCAGCACGTGTTCTGGTTCTTCGGACATCCCGAGGTGTACATCATGATTCTGCCGGCGTTCGGCGTGATTTCGGAGATTATCCCGACCTTTGCGCGTAAGCCGCTGTTCGGCTATCAGGCGATGGTCTACGCAACGGCCTCGATCGCATTCCTGTCATTTATCGTTTGGGCTCACCACATGTTTACCGTCGGAATGCCACTCGGTGGCGAGCTGTACTTTATGTACGCGACGATGTTGATTGCGATTCCGACCGGCGTGAAAGTATTCAACTGGGTCACCACCATGTGGCGTGGCTCATTGACCTTTGAAACACCGATGCTGTTTGCATTGGGCTTTGTCGTCATGTTCACCATCGGTGGTTTCTCCGGCTTAATGCTGGCGATCATTCCGGCCGATTTCCAATACCACGATACCTACTTTGTCGTTGCCCACTTTCACTATGTGTTGGTGACGGGCGCTGTGTTCGGAATCATGGCGGGCGTGTATTACTGGATTCCGAAATGGACCGGCTACATGTACAACGAGACACTCGGCAAATGGCATTTCTGGTTGAGCACGATTTTCGTCAATCTGCTGTTCTTCCCGCAGCACTTCCTGGGTCTGGCCGGTATGCCGCGCCGTATCCCCGATTACAACATTGCGTTTGCCGACTTCAATTTGTGGTCGTCCATCGGTGGCTTCGGCTTCGGTTTGGTGCAGTTGCTGTTTGTCTACATTGTGTGGAAAGCCGCTCGTGGTGGCGTTAAGGCCGAAGCTCGGGTTTGGGAAGATGCTAAAGGTCTGGAATGGACTGTGCCGAGCCCGGCACCGCATCACACCTTCGAAGTTCCACCGGTTGTGCGCAATGAAGACTTGGCGCACGGCGACGTAACCCACTAGGTCGAAAGCGATGAACTCGTCTGAATCCAACAATTCCAAAGATCCGCGGCGCGCTGCAGCGCGCCGGACGGCCTTGTTGTTGGCTTTTGTCGCGTTCGCAATTTTTACTGCATTTTTCATCTCGGTGACGCGCGGATGAGTACGTCGATGTCGGCCACTTATAAGCGAATTGCTCTGGTAGCAGCGGGGGCCTTTGTAATGGCCTTCGCGTTGGTGCCTTTGTATAAAATTGCCTGCGAAAAGGTATTTGGCATCCGTCTGCAAACCACTGCAGCCGGAGAGCAGCAGCTCGCCGGCATGATGGCTCAAAGTGATCGATATCTCACGGTCGAATTCGATTCCAACGTAAACTCGAAGTTGCCGTGGATATTTACGCCGACTGAGCTAGCGCTTGAAGTTAAGCCCGGTCAGCTTTACGAAACGAACTATCTGGCGAAAAACATTTCTGATAAACCAATCGTGGCCAATGCTAGCTTTTCGGTTGCGCCGGTGGTTGCTAACGGATATTTCGCCAAGACCGAATGTTTTTGTTTTACCGAACAATTGCTGGCGCCGGGTGAAGAACGCCTGATGCCGGTACGTTTTATTGTTAATCCGTCGCTGCCGGATTATGTCAGCACGATTACCTTGTCCTATACTTTTTTCCGAAATGATCAGGCCACCGCACGCCTGCCGGTTGTATCTCCGGTTGCAGCGGCAAGTCTGGCGCAATAAATCCCTGAGGATTTCCCATGGCACATCACGCTCCTAACGCTGACAAGTACTTCGTCCCGCATGCCAGTAAATGGCCATTTCTGGGATCCATCACGCTCTTTATCATGATGCTGGGCGTGAGCACTTGGTTTAACGGTAACGCCAATTCCTATTGGTTTTTCCTGGCGGGTGTGGCGCTGACTCTAGTGGTCTTGTTCCGCTGGTTCGGTGATGTCATTCGCGAGTCTGAAGGCGGAAACTACAATGCCCAGGTGGATGTTTCATTCCGCCACGGCATGATGTGGTTCATTTTTTCTGAAGTGATGTTCTTTGCAGCATTCTTCGGTGCGCTCTATTACACCCGCCAGTTCGCATTGCCCTGGCTTTCCGGCGAGGGCGATGGTGCGCTGACCAATATGTACCTGTGGGATGGCTTTTTAGCCGGCTGGCCGACCAATGGCCCGGCCAATATCGGCGGCGCGTTTGAAATTATTCCGGCCTGGGGTCTGCCGTTACTCAATACGGTAATCCTGCTGACTTCAGGCGTCACCATCACGATTGCGCATCACGCATTGATTGCCAATCAGCGTCGCAAACTGCTGTTCTGGCAAGCGGCGACGGTTGTGTTAGGCCTGCTGTTTTTAGGCTTCCAGGCCGAAGAGTATATCCATGCCTACCACGAACTGAATTTGACTCTGGGCTCAGGCATCTACGGTTCGACCTTCTTCATGCTCACCGGCTTCCACGGGATGCACGTCGCTCTGGGCACGATCATGTTGATCATTATCTGGTTCAGATGCGCCAAGGGCCATTTCAAACCCGAGAGTCATTTTGCCTACGAGGCGGTCGCCTGGTACTGGCACTTTGTTGACGTGGTTTGGTTAGGCCTGTTCTTGTTTGTATACGTTTTGTAGACCTAGCTGTAGATAGCATGATTAAAGGCCGGCAATGCCGGCCTTTATTTCTGGAGCGTCCGATCTAGCTAAGCGCGTGGACTTGAACCGACCCCGTGAAACTCAATCCAGCCCAACAGGTTGGCGATGACAATCAGGAGAATAAGCACCACCGAGATGCCGATTCGCCAGGAGAGAGAACGCACCATGCGTGTGCTTTTGCCTTTATCGAGCATCATGTAATACAGCCCGGCTCCCAGATTCCACAGGATAAAAAGAAACACGCCAATGATGAGAAGTTTTTGCATAGCTCAGGCCCAGCTAAATAAAGACCTATTATCGCCCATGCGGGTGATTGTGCGATGAAATCGCGCTGGGTTCTTTATTTCCTCGCTACGCTATTGGTCGTGTTTTTTATTAACCGCGGCTTTTGGCAGTTAGATCGTGCGCAACAAAAGGCACAGATCATCGAGGCAACGCAGGCCGCTATGGATCAGCCGGAGCCGGTCACGCTGAATTCGCAAAAATTGCCGGCGGCGCCATCACGCGCCCGGGTAACGGGCGAGTTTCTGCCGGAGCTTTGGTTGTTGGATAATCAACGATTGGGTGAGCGATTGGGTGTTCGAGCCTATCAGCTATTCGAATTTTCAGATCACAGCGATCAGGCAAAAGTGATCGCGGTCGAATTGGGTTGGGTTGATTTGCAGAAAACCCGGGATATCCCGCAGCTCCAGGCGCTGGTGGGTGCGTGGCAAATAGAGGGGCTGTGGCTGGAGCCGGTTTCAGCCGGCCTTGCGATGGGCAATGCGGCGGAGCAGGTGCACGAAAATACCTGGCTATGGCTGCGCATGGACGAAGAGTTCGCGCGCCAGCGAGTTGGCGATTCGTATGTACATAAGGTACTGCGTCCTGCCCCGGATTGGCCGCATGGTTTTCATCGGGATACCGGTATATTGGCCAATACGCTGCCACCGGAGAAGCATCGTGGATATGCTTTGCAGTGGTTCGGATTTGCAGTGGCCCTAACGATCATCGTTTTAATTTTGAGCTTTAGACATCATGAATAAATTACGTAGTCGAATGACCATGATTATTGTCGTGGCATTGTTCTTTGTGTCCTTCGGAATTGCCGCTGCTTTGATCTTCATGGGTTGGCAGCCGAGCGCGATGAAGAATTCGGGCGAGCTGCTGAGTCCGCCCATTCAAATCGCCGAGGGTTCCTTAACTTACGCCGATGGCAGCGCTTATCTGTGGCCGACCGAGACCCGTCATTGGCGCATCGTGGTGCCCTCGAATGCTGCGTGCATCGAATCCTGCGAGCAACTAGCAGACTTGTTGGAGCGCGTTGCCGTGTCGCAGGGCAGGCATCTGGAACGCCTGGAAATTCTGTGGTTCGCCAATCTCCCGGAAAATGACGCAAGCATTAGCCGTTTAGTGCCGATGGACGGAAGTTTTGAATTCATCGACTCGAGCACGGTAGATCGCGAGCAATGGTCACAAAGCATATTTTTGATTGATCCCAACGGCTTTTTGGTCATGCGTTATGCGAATGACTTTGATGCGACCGGTATGCGCAAGGACTTGGGACGTCTGCTCAAGGTGACTGAATGAATTCGCCGCATCGTCATTTTCATCGTCTTGCGTGGATAGCGGTGGCCCTGAGCGTACTGGTCATCGCATTGGGTGCTTTTACACGTCTGAGTAATGCAGGGTTGTCGTGCCCGGATTGGCCCACTTGCTATGGTCAGGCAGCGTGGCCCACCGAGGGACATGAAATTGAAGCGGCCAACGCCAGATTCGACCGTGCGGTGGAAGTGGATAAGGCCAAATTGGAGCAGGTGCATCGGCATCTGGCGGCAAGCCTGGGTACGCTGTCTCTCCTGTTGGCCCTGATTGCTGTTCGTAAACGGCGTTGGGGGATTACTCAGGTGTTGGCCGCATCCGGATTAGTAGCTGTTTCTATTGGCTTATATATCGCGCAAATGCCCGTCGCATCCACCGTATTTGCAGTGGCCGGTCAATTACTCATTCTTAGTTTAGTTTGGCGTTTCGATAACACGGATTTATCACGCCTATCGCTGATTATTTTATTTGTGATTATCTGCCAGGCGTTGCTGGGCATGTGGACCGTGATCTGGCTGGTGAAGCCACTCGTCGTCAGTGCGCATTTGCTCGGTGGTTTAACCTCTTTTTCGTTGATGCTGTTGTTGGCCTGGTGGGCAACGCCGCACTCGCGTTTGCGCCACTCCGATGCGGCCGTGCTGAAGAAGCTGTTGTATGTCGCGCTGGCTGCGCTGGCGGTGCAAATTGCGTTGGGGGGTTGGACCAGCGCTAATTATGCCGCATTAGCTTGTGGCTTAGACTTTCCGCGCTGTGCGGGCAGTTACTGGCCGGATATGGATTTTTCTGAAGCCTTTATTCTTTGGCGCGGAATCGGTGTTGACTATGAAGGCGGTGTGCTCGATGGCAGCGCGCGCGCAGCGATTCAGATGAGTCATCGCCTGTTTGCAGTTATCGCCTCAGCTGCACTCTTTCTGTTGAGTTGGAAGCTGTGGCGCATGGTCGGTTTCCGGCGCTACACGATGATTTTGCTGGTCCTGCTGGTCGTGCAGATATCACTGGGCGTAGGCAATGTCGTGCTTGGTTTGCCGATTGCTGTGGCCATGGCGCACTTTTTGACGGCCGCGGCACTGCTTGCGGTTATCATCAGCGTGCTTGCGCGCGTCCGGCCATTGGATAATTAATGTCGCCATCTGCAGTAGTGGAAAAATCAGGGCAGTTTTTTGAACTGACCAAACCGCGGGTCGTAGCGCTGATTGTGTTCACGGCGCTGGTCGGTATGTTGCTTGCGGGCCCCGGCATGCCGCCCTGGCGCGCACTGGTGTTCGGAAATTTAGGTGTTTGGCTGGCCGCTTCTTCTGCTGCGGCGATCAACCACCTTCTGGATCAACGCATCGATGCGTTGATGTCGCGGACCTCAGCACGGCCGTTGCCAAGCGGCAATCTGAGTTCCAGGCAGGTGCTGGCTTTTGCGCTGGCCTTAGGCTTTGCCTCAATGGCGCTGTTGGTCTGGCAAGTGAACGGGCTGACTGCCGTGCTGACTTTTTTCTCGCTGATCGGTTACGCGGTGATTTACACCGTGTACTTAAAGCGCGCAACGCCGCAGAATATTGTGATTGGCGGTGCTGCCGGAGCCGCGCCGCCGGTATTGGGTTGGGCTGCGGTTACCGGCACGGTTGATCCGCATGCCTTGCTGTTGTTTTTGATTATTTTCGTTTGGACGCCGCCGCATTTCTGGGCGCTGGCTATATTCCGCCGGGACGATTATTCGCGTGCGCAGGTGCCAATGCTGCCGGTTACCCATGGCGTGGTGTACACCCGTTGGCAGATCCTGTTCTACACAATTTTGTTAGTTGTGGTCACCGTGTTGCCATGGCTTAGTGGCATGAGCGGTTTGTTCTATCTGGGCTCAGCAATGATTCTCGGTGGGGTGTTTCTGTACTATGCAGCGCGTTTAATGCGGCCGCCCAACGAGCTCTTCGCGATGCAGGTGTTTAATTACTCGATCATTTACCTGATGGCTTTGTTCGCGGCCCTGCTGATTGATCATTGGCTTCCCTGATATAGGCTTGATCGGGACTGCGCGAAGCTAATTTTTTGCGTGTTCAGCATGGCCCGCATGTGTACTTTTAAAAGCAGCTATTTCCGAATAAAATTCTCCCGAATCAGAGTAAAAAAGTAATTTGTCCTGCAGATTTTGCTTCATGCGTGTAGGGTGTAACGCTTAGGGGGCAAAATGTACGTAGTGAGTTTCTCTTTTCAGAAAAAGAATGACGATTCCGAGTTTTCGCGGCGCTACAACCATTTATTGGACGTTGCCAGGGCGATGCCCGGGTTCAGTGGCTGGCAACGATGGCATTCGGAAGACGGTAAAACGGTCAATATGGTGTTCTACTGGGCCGACATGGACACCTTGATTAAATTCTCCAAGCATCCCGATCACCTTGAAGCCAAATCACAGTACGCGCATTGGTTTAACGGCTATGAGATTACGGTAGGCGAGGTATTGCGGTCCTATTCCGGTGGCGCGGCACTCGAGTTAGGCCCGCATCGCTAAAAAGCGATGCCCTCAACGGCTGTTCTTATCCAGACTTTCGCCGTCGGTTTTGCGAATCTGTGCTTCAAACTGCCGAATCGACGGCTCGATATCGCGCAGTGCGGCGCGCTCTTCTTCGCTGAAAGATGACAGCCCCGACAGGCGCTGTTTAGCCATCAGCGCATCACGCTTCTGGCGCAGTGCGTCCAGGTTCAGGCGGGCCATTGAGCCGACAAATTCGCTGTCCCATTGTTCCGGTTTGGTCAGCATATCCATGGTCGCAAGCTTTGCCAGCGCTGCCGATTCCTGGCGGTCGGCAAAATGCTCCAGCAGCATCCCTGTGCTGATTTGTGGGCGCTCGCGGATGCTGGCGATTAATCCGACCAGAATGTCGATGCCTGGTTGCTTCAGCTCAACAAATAAAAATGGTGGCTGGATGTGCTGCACCAGCGCTGGGCGCTGTAGCAGCATCGCAATGGCGGTACGAACCAGCGAGCGGCGCGGCGCTGAGCCGCGGTTACGCGACGGCGGACTAACTGAGGGTGCTGATGGCTCCGGTGCCGTCATTGCCGAGGTTTGCACGCCGGTACGGCTTTGCAATTGCTGAAACATCAGATCGCGAAACGCACCGTCCGGCAGTTTTTCCAGCAGCGGCTTAGCCCGTTCGGCCAAACGAGCTTTGCCGTCAATGGAGCTTAGCGAAATATCCTTGCCCAGCGAATCGAATAAAAACTCCGAAAGCGGTGTCGCGGCATGCAGCCGGGTATCAAAACCGGCACTGCCTTCTTTGCGTACGATCGAATCGGGGTCTTCGCCATCGGGAAGGAACAGGAAGTGCGCCTGACGTCCGTCGCGTAATCGCGGTATAACCGACTCCAGCGCACGCCATGCCGCTTTGCGTCCGGCGTTGTCGCCATCAAAGCAAAAATAAACATCTTCGGCGTGCCGAAACAAAATCTCAGCGTGTTCCGGAGTGGTCGCGGTGCCCAGAGTGGCCACGGCGGTGTTGACGCCGAATTGAAACAGCGCCACCACGTCCATATAGCCTTCCACTACGACCAGACGCGGAATCTTGTTGTGGGCTAATTTGACCTGCCATAGACCGTACAGCTCGCGGCCCTTGTGAAACAGCTGAGTCTCCGGTGAGTTCAGATATTTGGGGCTATCGTCGTTGTCGATAACCCGCCCGCCAAAGGCAATGCCGCGTCCGCGTTTATCGTGGATCGGGAACATGACCCGGTGTCTGAACTTGTCGTAGACCCGGCCGTTATCGCTTTTGGACATCATGCCAACGCGTTCGAGCAAATCGGTACGACGCTCATCAGTGGCTAA
>CBDUOG010000041.1:0-16707 GCA_965368785.1 uncultured Gammaproteobacteria bacterium
CAAGCCGAACGGAATTTTATTGACGCGCTGCTTTATGGCTTCGGCGCCGCATTGGGATTCGCCCTGGTGCTGCTGATGTTTTCGTCGCTGCGCGAGCGTTTGCATCAGCTTGCAATACCCGAGTCCTTCGAGGTAGCCCAATCGCGCTAACCACTGCTGCACTGATGGCGCTCGGCTTTATGGGCTTTGCCGGAATCGTTCCCGCCTGATGTGGTCTGCCGTACTCATCTTTACCGCCCTGTGCCTGATCGTCGGTCTCCTGTTGGCGTGGGCGGCGCGTCGCTTCGCGATGAAATCCGACCCGATTGTTGAGCAGATAAACGCAATTCTGCCGCAAACTCAATGCGGCCAATGCAAGTTCCCGGGCTGTCGACCCTATGCCGAAGCCATTGCCGATGAGCGCGCCGACATTAACCAGTGCCCGCCGGGCGGCGAAGCCGGGGTCAAAGCACTGGCTAATTTACTCGGCCGTGACCCCAAGCCCTTAAACCCGGAGTATGGCGAAGAGAAACCGGCGCTCGTCGCTTTGATCATCGAGGAAGATTGCATCGGTTGTACTAAATGCATTCAGGCCTGTCCGGTAGATGCAATTATTGGTGCGCAAAAGCGCATGCATACCGTGATTGCCGATCTGTGCACCGGCTGCGAGCTGTGCATTCCACCTTGCCCGGTTGATTGCATTGATCTGGTGCCGGCGATTCCCACGCTAAACGTCAATCGCCGACTAACACCAATTTTGACTAGCGAGCACGAACGCAGCTTAGACTAGTGCGCCGCCGCCGGACTTGCTGCAGTTGATGGCTTGGGTACGCACGCACTGCACATGCGCTCTACGCGATAACCCGACTGCTGCAATAAGTGCACCAGCCCATCGTCTCCGAGAAGGTGCATCGCGCCAACAATAATCAAGGCATTATCCTGATCATTTTGATCCAGACGTGCGCGAATCTTGGGCAACCATTTTTGATTGCGATCGACCAACATCGCGGCATACAACTCTGGATATTGCTTAAATTCATCGGCCATTGAGGCATTGATGGCGTTCTCGTCACCGCTGCGCCAAAACCCGTGTAACTCATTCATCTGGCTCTTAAGTTGCGGCAGGTCCTCAAGAAACTGCTTGATCGAATCGACCGATGCTTCATCACTCATCGCGGTGAATACGCCGATCTGATCGTCAATCGTCTCTAAACCGCCAGTAGGGGTCCCGCGGGCTAACACCTTTTCCACGAAATGTGCGTCTAAACCCAGATCGGAGCGAATGCCCATCGCTTGATATTCCATCACCGTCAATGACAACGAGACGAACCAGGGCCGGAAGCTCTGCAATGCTGCGAGAGGGATACCTCTACTCTGCAAATACGCGCTTAGCGCTGCGAGGGTTTCGGGCGGTAATACCGATGTTAAGTCTCTACCGTCATCAAAACGTGCCGCGGCAAGCATTTTCTGGCCGATGGCCGCCGGGTCAGCCAAGTCATTGGGATGAAGCTCAAACAAGACTTCATTGGAGTCAGCAAACGCCTGATCAACATCGGCTGACAGCGGATAGTCGGTCTCTTTCAGCATATGAAACGAACCGAGCAAATAAACAGAGTTATCTTTGTCGCTGATTTTCCACAGCAGCGGCGTCGGTGGTTCCGCGCCAGCACTTCCAGCAAAAACAAACAGCAATAACCAGGTTAAGGCCTGACGCATGGATCAACTCCAGTGTAATTATTTATGTGGCTGATGCGATTAATAATCGCGCTTCCGGGGCTTCATTTCACCGGCGTTAATGCGCATATCCATCCGATTGGACTGTGGCGGCAACGGGCAGGTAGAGAACGGTGTGTAGGCACAAGGCGGGTTGTAGGTTTTATTAAAATCAATGACTACCGTGCCATCCGCCGCTGGTGTTTCAGCATAAATAAAACGCGCGGCAGAATAACTTTCATGACCGCTAGTACGATCGGCAAAGGTGATGAACAGACGGCCATCACCTTCATCAATGGTTTCTAAATTAAACTGCTTGCCTTCGTGCTCAAAACTCAGCACGCCGGAATTCACCATCTCCTCTTCCATACTCATGATGTTGACAATCGTGATTGTCTTGCCCGGAGGATGCGGCACGAACTTTCCGGTAATTCTCAACAGCGGATTAATATCAAAATAATCAATGCCCTCAAACTGGGTGCGTGTCGAGGCGAGCGCATCGCGCACTCTCAGGGCCAGACGGCCGCCGCGTTCAATAACCGTAAAACTGGCATCTCCTTTGTTGAAGGAGACTTTGGTCGGGCTTCCCGCCGAGTCAACGACTAGTTCGGTCGCCGACTTAACCGACTTACCATCAATGAGCACATCGACCCCGGGCTCGGGCTTGAACGTCACCTTCTTACCCTGCACACGGATGAATCCCAAACGTACCGGACCGGAATCGAAGCGAATACCATTCTTTAGGCCCGAGCCAATGAAGGACGCCTGATTCGGCTCCAACCAATGCAAGCCAACCAGCGACAACCAACCATCGGCGGCCTGCAGCCGGGTTAATCGATCCTCGCGCCAGGCGAAAATCTCTTGTCGATGTAATCGAGATTGCTCGTTCAATTCAGCATCACCAATGTCTACCACTCCTTCGGAGCCACAGCCTGTCATCAGGACAATTGCAACAGCAAAAAGCAATCCGCGAAAAATCATAATTTCCTCACCGGCCGCGCAAAAACATTTTGTCCAGCGCGCCCATATCTAATTGAAACCAAGTCGGCCTACCGTGATTACATTGGCCGGAACGTTCGGTAACTTCCATCTCACGTAACAACGCATTCATTTCGGCAATGCTGAGCTTGCGATTGGCGCGCACCGAGGTGTGACAGGCGAGCGTCGCCAAAAGTTCATTCTGCACATGCTCCACCCGGCTACTTTGCCCGTGTTCACGAAAGTCGGCAAGCAAGTCTAAGCTCAGGACCTTCGGGTCGATATCGGACAGCAGTGCGGGCACTGCGCGAATCAATACCTGCTGTGGTCCGGAACGGCTCAACTCAAAGCCTAAGCCGGCAATCTCCTGTGCAAACTGTTCCGCAGCCTGAGCCTCTGCTTCACTGACCGCGATGGCAATCGGCACCAGCAGCGACTGGGTACGCAAACCCGAACTATCCCGTGCTTGCTTGAGGCGTTCGTAGGTCAGCCGCTCGTGTGCCGCATGCATATCGACCACGATCAAGCCCTGCGCGTTCTGCGCCAACACATAAACGCCGTGCAGCTGAGCCAGGGCAAAACCTAGAGGCGGCACATCGTGCTGATAGTTCATTGCAGCATCGCTGCCAGCGGCCTGCTCCGCAACGCGCGATGCGTCATTGTGCGCTCCATACAAAGCCCGATAAGCATCCATGCTTGTTGCACCGGGCAAGGCCATGCTGGCCTGTCGAAAAGCCGCCGACTGATCCAACGCACGGTGCTGATCCGCATCGTTAGCACTGGTCTCACCAGCTCTGGTCTGGGCCAGCGCTTGATTGAGCGCATGAAACACGAATTGATGCACTAGCCGCGAATCGCGGAAGCGCACTTCGTGTTTTGCCGGATGCACATTGACGTCGACCTGCCGCGGCTCAATGTTCAAGAACAACACGTATGCCGGAAAGCGCCCGTGAAACAGTACATCTGCATACGCCTGTTTTACCGCATGGGCAATGGTTCTATCGCGCACTGCGCGGCCATTAACGAAGAGATACTGTTGGTCCGCCGAGGAGCGCGACGCCGTAGGCAATCCGATCCAACCACTCAGACTGATTCGGGCGGCCTCGTGACTAACGCGCAAACTCTGGTTGGCAAATTCCGCGCCTAAGGCTTCGGTTAAGCGCAGTTGCCCATCGCTCAATACATCGGCGCCGCGATAGCTCCGATAATTTTTGCCATTATGGCGAATGCGCAATTCAATTTCCGGGTGAACCAATGCAATGGATCGAACCCAATCATCAATATGCAATAACTCGGTTCGCTCGGTTTTTAAAAATTTGCGTCGAGCCGGCACGTTGAAAAATAAATCACGCACTTCAACACTGGTACCCACCGGATGCGGCGCGGGCTCCAAGTCCAGCACCTGCCCTCCTTCGATTTTCAGGCTGGCACCGTGCTCACCGTTCTGGCTGCGGGAGCTAATCCGGAAGCGCGAAACCGATGCGATCGACGGCAAGGCTTCGCCGCGAAATCCCAGACTCGCCACTTGTTCCAAATCTTCCAGACTCGCAATTTTGCTGGTCGCGTGACGTCTCACTGCCAATGACAGCTCGTCGGGCAGCAAACCGCAGCCATCATCTTTAATCCGAATGAGACGGATCCCTCCTTCCTCCAGATCCAACTCAATGCGCCGCGCGCCCGCGTCGACCGCATTTTCGATGAGCTCTTTTACGACAGACGCGGGTCTATCAACCACCTCACCGGCAGCAATTTGATTGATCAGAATTTCAGGTAGCGCTTGGATCGGCACGAGCAGGCTCTTAAGCAAAGAGCCACATGATAACCGCTTCGCTTTATTGCGGCGCGGAGGCAGCCGGAATAAATAAGCGTTCGCCGACCCTTAAATGGTCATCCTGCTTATTATTAGCGGTGCGGATGCGCTCTAACGGCACGCCGTGACGTGCTGCGATCAGACTTAATGTTTCGCCACGCATGACAATGTGATCGCGATTGCCCCGCATGGATTCCTGGTTCATCGCAAACCATGTACCCGGCGGTGGCTGCAGAGCAAAATATTCGCGAACACCTTTCACAATGGCACTGGCCATTTGTTTACGAAAGCTTGGATCGGACAGGCGTTTTTGATCCTGCAAATTGGTGATAAACCCGGTTTCCACCAACATACTGGGGACATCGGGTGAGCGCAAAACAACGAAATTAGCGTGTTCAACCTGAGGCTTATGGGTCTTTCCGAGTTCACGCATTGCATTTAATACGTTATTGGCCGCTTCTTGCGATGCGCGCATAGTTGCGTTCTGCGACAAATCAAGCAACACGGCGGCCAGGTTTTTATCTTCGTGAGCCAAAGACACGCCGCCAACTAGATCTGCGGCATTTTCCTGATCTGCAAGCCAGCGTGCCGCTTCACTGGAAGCGCCGCGCAGACTCAGTACATAAACCGAAGCACCGCTGGCACGCGCATTATGCGCCGCATCGGCGTGCACAGAAACGAATAAATCAGCCTGTGCCTGGCGCGCCTTCATGTAGCGCCCATCCAGCGCAATGAACTCATCTTTATCGCGCACCAAGTGCGCTTTCAATCCCTTGATCTCATTTATTTGCCGCGCAATTTCCTGTGCCATTTGCAGCGTAATGTCTTTTTCGCGGACGCCGGATTTACCGATTGCACCGGGGTCTTTTCCGCCGTGACCGGCATCAATCGCAACGATCAGATCACGACCGGTGCTGCCCACGACATCGGCAACCGTTTTTACCGGGGATGCAATTGTGCTGGAACCGCGCAAATCGACGATCAGTCGATGTTGCCCATTGTGCGACTCATAGACCGTCTTTGGCTTTAGACCAATGCGCAGATCTAAAACCACACGCAGATCGGTCTCGGCCCGTGTTCCGGTACGAATCGACAAAACGTTGCCGGAGACATCGTTCGATTTGAACTCGTTAGCGGCTTTGACTTTGGCAAAATCCAGCACCACGCGCTCAGGATTAGCCAGGGTAAATAGTCGGTGCTCGCCGGGATGTCCGTCGAACTCAAGCACCACGCGCTCAGTGGCTGGATCGGGTGCTTCATAACGAATCGTGCGCAATTGCACCGCATCGAGCGTAGAGCTGCCGATCAGGGCCAGACACAGACATAGGAGCAAATTCGGGCGCATGGGCGGATTGAAGCAAAAAGAACCCACTTTTGCAAGCATTTTCCCTTAAAAAACCGATACCTGAGAGATATTCTTAATCTGAGGTCAAGAAACCGGACGCAACTCGATACTTTCTGCCGCTGCCTCCAGCCACTGCCGGGCCCAGCCGTTCGCCGCGACCAAGCTCAACTGGCGACCGCTGCCGCTGATTTCCAGACTCAAATGCAGATCAGGTGCAGGAATCGCCGCCATGGCGCGCTCCGGCCACTCGATCAACCAAACCGAGTTGAGCGGATCAGGCTCGTCCAGCCCGAGAAAATCCATTTCCGAACCGGCCCCAATCCGATACAAGTCTAAGTGCAGACATTCACGCCCATCAGCCAACGGGTAGCGTTCAACCAACGTATAGGTAGGGCTGCGCACGGTGCCGATCACGCCCAACGCCCGAATAAACCCCCGGGCAAAGCTGGACTTGCCTGCACCCAAGTCGCCCTGCAACCAGACGCAGGCATGCTGCGGCAGGCTCTGTGCTAAAGCAGCGGCCACGGCATTTGTCTGCGCCTCGTCGGCCAAAAACCAATGTTTCATGGGTTTACTAATCGTCGAATTGGAATAAACAAGTCTGACGCGAGCAGGCCTCTTGGGCAATCTTCGGCAGCCATATCGGCCGCAACACTGTGCACCAGGGCCCCTAACCAGGCCGCTTCGTAGGCACAGTAGCCTTGACCGAGCACAGCGGCAATGATGCCGGCCAACACATCGCCCATACCGGCGACCGCCATGCCCGGATTTCCAGCGTTTATCAGCATTACATTCCGTGAGGGAGCAGCGACAAGCGTGCCTGCGCCTTTGAGAACAACCGTACACTTAAATTTCTGCAACAGACGATCGACTGCAGCAAAACGATCCGCCTGAATCTGCGCAACGGTCACACCCAATAAACGCGCAGCTTCACCGGGATGCGGAGTGAGAACGGTCTGCTCCGGCATCTGGACGCCATCGCCGAGCAAATTAAGCCCGTCGGCATCAATCACCATCGGCTTATGGCTATCCAAGGCTTGCTGCAATGCCCAAACACCCCATTCGTTCGTACCGAGACCCGGCCCTACCGCCACGGTATCTGCACGCGCTAGGCCTGACTGAATCGACTGCCCGGCGGCCATCGGATGAATAATCAACTCCGGTAGGGCGACATGCAGCGCAACGGCGTGATGTGAATCCGTATAGAGCTCCGCCAGCCCCGCCCCGGCACGTAGTGCGGCGGTGGCACATAAAATACCCGCACCGGCAAAACCCGCTGAGCCTGCAATCACCGCTAATCGACCGTGGGTGCCCTTGTGGCTGGCGCCTCGCCGTGGGGGGAAATAGTCAGCCAGCGAACGCGCATCCAGCGCATATATTCCGGCCTGCTGTGCGCCGGCCAGACGATTTGCGCCTAAATCAGCCAGATCGACTACCGCGCAATAGTCGCGGGCCTGTCCGGTAAATAATCCGCGCTTGTGCGCAACAAAGCTCAAGCATCGACTCGCATACACCGCGACCCCACACACTTGGCCGGTATCGGCGCTTAAACCCGAGGGCACATCGATCGCTAGCACCGGAACAAAGCGCGCATTTCCAGACCGGTCATTGAGTCGCTCTACCCAATCCCGTGCTTCGCCCTGCAGATCGCGACCAAGTCCAATTCCAAATAGACAGTCGACATAGACATCGCAGTCGTGCCAATCATCGAGATCGGTGCTAATCGTTCCGCCACAATCCAACCAGTCAGCGCGCGCCTGCCTTGCCGCCTCCGGACCGCTTACCGCATAAGCTCGAAGGTCTACGCTGAATCCGGCATCGCGAGCTAAACGCGCCAATACAAAACCATCGCCACCATTATTGCCCGGGCCGCACAAAATGCCGACGCGCTGTGCCTGAGGCCAGTGCACTTGAAGATACTTAAACGCCTCAAATCCCGCCTCGCACATGAGCTGGTAAGCGCTGAGCTGTCGCGCGTCCATTAACGCGTCATCCAGGGTGGCGACGTGTTGCGCAGAAAACAGCGGAATCATCCTTGTCATGCAAATGATTCTATACTTTTCTTATGCCGACACCCGACGCCACCATGAATCCAATCCAACTGAGGTCAAAAATTGAGCTTTGGTGTCACGAGCTTGGATTCCAATCTATGGGCATTAGCGAAGCGAAGTTGGAGCAAGACTCGGTGCATTTACGTGACTGGCTGGCAAAGCAACAGCACGGGACGATGGAATACATGGAGCGCCACGCTGAGCTTCGGGCGGACCCGGAAAAACTGGTCCCGGGCACTTTGCGCATTATTAGCGTACGGATGAACTACAGCAGCGCCGATGAGCCTGAGTTGTGGGCGCGTTTAGCCGATGGTAGCAAAGCCTATGTTGCGCAGTATGCGCTTGGCCGCGACTATCACAAACTGATGCGCAAGCGGCTGCAGTCGCTGGCCGATCAGATCCAGAGCGAAATCGGGCCATTTGGATATCGCGCATTTGTTGACTCGGCACCCGTGCTTGAGCGCGCTATCGCACGCGACGGGGGTATCGGGTGGATCGGCAAAAACACTTGCAGCATCAATCGAAATGGTGGCTCATGGTTTTTTATCGGCGAACTATTTACCGACCTGCCCTTAGCCGTTGATCAACCCGCCAGTGCGCATTGCGGCACGTGCACGCGCTGTATTGATATCTGTCCCACCCGGGCAATTATTTCCGCAAATCGAATCGACGCCCGTCGCTGCATTTCTTATTTGACCATAGAACAGCGTGACGCTATTCCGCTGGAGTTTCGCAGCGCAATAGGCAATCGGATTTTCGGGTGCGACGACTGCCAGATTATTTGCCCCTGGAACAAGTTTGCCAAGCGCCACGACCAACCCGATTTTCGCGCGCGAAATAACCTGGATGATGTACTACTTGTCGATCTGTTTGATTGGAGCGAGCAGGAGTTTTTACAGCGTACCGAAGGCTCGGCAATTCGCCGCACCGGCTATCTGGGCTGGATACGCAATATTGCCGTCGCTCTGGGCAACGCACCGGGTAGTAGCGAAGTACTCGCGCGATTGCAATCCAGACTCGATTTTCCCGACGCAATGGTCAAAGAGCACATTCAATGGGCTATCGAACAGCAACAGTCCAAACTAGCTTTGTAGTTTGCCCCGGATTAAATCAACCAGCGCATTGGATATAGAGTCGGATACTTTCACTTGCCCGGACTCGGGATCGAGCGCTTTCATCAATTCGCCGCCAATTTTCTTGCCGAGCTCCACGCCAAATTGATCGAATGGATTAATCCCCAGAAAGAATGCCTGGACAAATACTGAGTGCTCATACATTGCCAGTAACTGTCCTAGACTAAATGCGCTGAGCTCTTCCAGCAAAATGATGCTGGATGGTCGGTCACCGGAATGATGCCGCTGCGGGTCTTCGCTGTGGAACCCATTAGCCAGCGCCTGCGACTGCGCCAGCATATTGGCCAACTGGAATCGTTGCGCCGCCTCATCGTTCCAAACCGGCTTGATGACGCCAACAAATTCAACCGGGGTAACACAGTTGCTCTGATGCAACGACTGGAAATAACTATGCTGCGAGGCGCTTCCACACGAACCCCAGACAACCGCCCCGGCGTGCGAATCGGCTGCGCCTCCATCAAGGCGACAGCCCTTGCCCAGACTCTCCATGACTAACTGCTGCAAGTACTCGGGCAACAAGGCCAATCGCGTGTCATACGGAACGACTGCGACCGATTCGTAATCCAGTCCCTGCGCATTCCAAATCGCGGTGACGGCATGCCGGAAAATTAGACTGTCGGCAAATCCGGCATCCTGAAAATGCCGGTCCATCGCTGCCGCACCCTGCAGCAGCTGGTCAAACTCGGAGTCACCCAAGGCCATCAGCAGCGGAAAGCCGACACTGGACCAAAGCGAATAACGGCCACCGACTTCATGCGGCAGAGCCAGAATATTTTCTGCAGGGACACCAAAAGTTTGTGCGCGCTCGGCCTGTGAGGTTACCGCAGCCCAAAGCGCCATATTCCAATGCCAGCGACGCAAGTGATCTGCATTGAGCAAGGTCTCGGCGGTACCGAAACTTTTCGATATCAAAACAATGGCGGTTTTTTCGGGATCGAGCTGACGCATCAACTCAGCCAGCGCGACGACATCGACATTATTGAAAAAATGGACCGCACAGTCGGCCTCACAAACGGGCTTTAGCGCGTCGTAAACCAAACGCGGGCCCAAATCTGAACCACCAATCCCAACACTAATCAGATCGGTGACGCCTTGAGACTTGAAGCGACTCGCCAACGCTGACATCTGCCGGCGAATTTGTAATGAGGTTTCGTGGGCGTCTTGTGCCGCCTTACCCTGACCGATTGGTCCGCGCAGGTGCGGATGCCAGACAGCGCGATTCTCCGTGGCGTTCGCTATGTCGGCGTTAAGCAAAACACTAATCTCTTCGCGCAACCCGAACTGCTCGGCCAACTGGCATAGATCAGAAAGCAACAAATCGTCCAGCTTCTGTCGCGCAAAAGTCGCGGAAATGCCCCCAACATGGACGCATGATTTAAGCAGCCGATCAGACTCTGTGGCGATCAAATCCTGCAGGGAGCGAAACGCCAGGCGCTGCTGATGCTTGCTGAACAACTCTTTTAACGCGGCGGTCCGTGTCGCGACTGATTTCATTGTCAGGCGACCTGAGACGGAATCGAGTGGTTGGTATGCGTCAATCTATTTTCGCGATCGACATACACCATGGTCGGCGAAAATTTTGCCATATCCGCCTCGGCGAGCTGCGCATACGCGCAGATAATAATCAGATCGCCCGGACTTGCTCGATGCGCTGCGGCGCCATTCACCGAAATTATGCCACTGCCCTCTTCGGCACGAATCGCGTAGGTAACAAAGCGTTGGCCATTATTAATATTAAAAATGTGCACCTGTTCGTATTCGCGAATACCGGAAATATCCAGCAAGCGACCATCAATGGCGCAAGACCCCTCGTAATGCAATTCTGCATGAGTGACGCTTGCGCGATGAATCTTGGCTTTTAATAAAGTGAGGTGCATAAAAAAACCACTTGAGTTATCACGGCATTTTAAAGACTTAAGCGGTAGGCCGGCAAGCTGACAAGCGTGCGGCAACCTACAAGAGAACTAACCCGGATCAAAGCTTAGGTTATCGATCAGACGCGTTTTACCTAATCGCGCTGCAATCAACGCAACGAGGCCTTTTTCATTGGACTGTTCAGGAACGCTTAAATCGGAGCGCCTGACCACGGCATATTCCACTTCAAAGCCGATCGCTTGGAGTCGCGTAATCGCTTCGGCTTCAATACCACGCGGTGGGAAGCCGATCGAAGCCTGTTCGCGCATATGCAACAAGGTCGAATGGATTTCCGCAGCCACCCGGCGCTCCGAAGCGCTCAAATATTGATTGCGTGAACTCATTGCCAGACCACTGGGTTCGCGCAGGGTTACCGCGGGCACAACATCCACCGGGAAGGCTAAATCACGAACCAGATGCCGGATGATCTGCAGCTGCTGGTAATCCTTACGGCCAAATACCGCAACATCCGGCCTGACCATATTGAAAAACCGCGTGACAACCGTTGCGACCCCGTCAAAATGGCCCGGTCGAGATTTTCCGTCGAGCACATCGCTCAATCCCGGGACCGTCATTTTCACCGCCTGATCAATACCGAACGGGTACATGGTCTCAATCGATGGCAGAAACAATAGATCGCATCCGGCATTGGCCAGCATCTCTGCATCGCGCTCGGCATCGCGCGGATAAGCATCAAAATCTTCGTGGGGACCAAACTGAGTGGGATTCACAAACACGGTTGAAACCACCCGATCAGCGTGCGATCGCGCTAGTTCGATCAGTGATACATGACCTGCATGCAAACCGCCCATGGTCGGTACAAACGCGATGCGCGCACCTTGATCACGCCAGCGCGCCAAATGCGATCGCAACTCTGCCAACAATCGGACCGTACGAATCATGAGAAGCTGTGCTCCGTGCCCGGAAATTCACGTGTGCGCACCGCATGCGCATAGTTGGCAATCGCCTGCTCTACCGAACCGGATTCGGCTAAAAAGTTACGCACAAATTTAGGCCGTTTTCCGCGCGTTACACCTAATAAATCGTGCATTACCAGAATCTGTCCGTCGGTCTGAGCACCCGCGCCAATACCAATGGTTGGAATCGCTATGACTTTGGTAATTTCCTGTGCCAACGATTCCGGAACACATTCCAGAACCAATAAACTCGCTCCGGCATCCACGACACGATGCGCATCCAGCAGCAACTGCTTTGCCGCGTCTGTATCGCGGCCTTGTACGCGATAACCGCCGAGCCTTAGAACACTTTGTGGGGTTAAGCCCAAATGGGCACAAACCGGAACTTCTCGATCCACCAGAAAGCGGATCGTCTCCAGCTTATGGCCTGCCCCCTCGAGCTTAACCATCGATGCGCCGCCTTCGGCAAGAAAACCGGCGCTCGCCTGCATCGCCTGCTCCGGCGTCGCGTCAGCGGCGAACGGCATATCAGCAATGAGCAGCGCCGAATGCAGTCCGTTGCGCACGCAGCGCGTGTGATAAATGATCTCGTCAACGCTAACCGGCAGGGTCGAATCATGACCTTGAACAACCATGCCTAAAGAATCGCCGACCAATACAATGTCAACACCGACCTCATCCATGACCGCGGCAAAACTCGCATCATAGGCGGTTAATGCGACGATCGGCATGCCGTCCTGCTTCATTTTGTGTAGATCCAAAATGGTCAGCGGCGCGCGTTCGAGTGCTTTCGGTGAAATGTACATAGTTGTTCCGGATTCAATCAATGCGCGTGAGTTTCACTGGGCGAAGATCCCGTAGCAAGTCTGCGACCGTTCCTATTCCCGGAACGTACAGATCAGGCTGAAGATCAAACAATGGTTGCAGTACAAATTCCCTTTCGTTCAACCGCGGATGTGGAATGTGCAGATCCGGCTCCGAGAGTATTGCGTCACCGAACAGCAAAATATCTAAATCCAACGTCCTTGGACCCCAGCGCAATCCATCGTCACGATTCCGACCGTTTTCAAGTTCAATCGACAATAACAGGGCAAGAAGTTCACGAGCAGGTAATTGTACCGCGCATTCAAGTGCGGCGTTGAGAAAATCATCCTGTTCGATTGGACCCCAGGCCGCTGAGCGGTACACCGGCGACACGCGCAGAACGCGCACATCGGGTGATGCATTTAAGCCCGCTATCGCGGACTCGAAGCGCTGAATGATCTGCTCCCGGGTACCGAGATTACCGCCGATTCCGACGTACGCTGTGACGCTTGAATGCGACATGCCATTTACTCCGCTGCCGGGCCGCTCTTCTTGCGTACTCGACGACGACGCTTAGGTTTGACCGAATCAGACTTCGCGTCCAATCGATCGGCGAGCTCTTCCGGCGCAGCGTCCTGTGCTTCAATCCAAAATGCCAGGTCTTCGCGCAACTCTTCCGTTGATTGCGCGCGAAGCTGAAAAAAATCAAATGCGGCACGGAACCTGGGATGTTGCAGGAAGCGCAGAACCCGCTTTTTCTGGCGCTGGGCAAATCGGGCCTGCAACAACCAGATCTCTTGCATCGGTAGTGAAAAACGCCGTGGCAAGGCGATTCGCTGAACCTGGCGAATTATCAAATGGTCGGCAGCCTTATGCTGTGCTGCGGCCAATTCAACGCCTGAGCGTTCAAGTTTGGCCAACTCCAGACAATAGGCCGGCCATAACAAGGCGGCGAACAAGAATGCCGGAGTTACCGGCTTATCCTCAGCGACGCGCAAATCGGTATTGCGCAGTGCATCCACAACAATTGTGCGCAACGCGCCGCTGCGATTGCTATTCATCGCCTTCACGCTATCGGGCACCAGCGAGCTGAGCAAACCGTAATGCTCCAAAAGCCCGAACACGGACTCGGCGTGACCGGTCAAAAAAAGCTTTAAACACTCATCGAACAATCGTGCCGGTGCAGAGGTTTCCAGCAAGCCGGCCAACGGCTGGATCTTCTCTGCTGCAGACTGCTCAATACTAAAGCCAAGTTTCGCAGCCAGGCGCACCGCACGCAGCATGCGTACCGGATCTTCCCGATAGCGCTGTTCCGGGTCGCCAATCAGGCGTAATTGACGTGCTTTGATATCGTCCAATCCACCAACAAAATCTTTTACGACGAATCCATCAACGGTGTAATACAAGGCGTTAACGGTGAAGTCGCGGCGCACCGCATCGTCTTCGATTGAGCCATACACGTTGTCGCGGATCAGGCGCCCACCCTCTTCGGTCTGGCGCGCGCCGCTGCCATCGTCATCGTTGGCACGAAACGTGGCTACCTCAACTAATTCGCGGCCGAAAATCACGTGAGCCAGACGAAACCGTCGACCAATTAATCGTGAGTTTCGAAAAATGCTTTTAACCTGCTCAGGGGTCGCGTTGGTGGCAATATCAAAATCTTTGGGCTTGCCGCCGAGCAGCAGATCACGCACGGCACCGCCGACCAAATATCCTTCATAGCCTGCATCATGCAAACCATAAAGGACATTCAGAGCGGGCTGACTGATATCGCGCCGTGAAATGCGATGCTCATCCCGGCTCATAATATTGGCCTTGAGGATGGTGGTGCTAGTTGGATCGGTTGCGGAGTCGCTCAATTCAGATAAAGCCAGTTGCATTAAAAGTTCCGCCCGGGGTCGCGGCCTCTTGGCCAATCCGGACGGGCTGCGTATAGTATCGCCCTTGCTAGTGTCGTTCCAATGCTCCCTTCGTCTAGAGGCCTAGGACGTGGCCCTCTCAAGGCTAAAACAGGGGTTCGAATCCCCTAGGGAGCGCCATGAACGGACATTTTTACTTGATTGGCCGGCCCATCAGCCGGATCGGCCCGATTTCTTTTGTAGGCGCAATATATGACCTTTGTTGTTGTTGAAAATTGCATCAAATGCAAATATACCGACTGCGTCGAAGTCTGCCCTGTGGACTGTTTTCACGAGGGGCCAAACTTTCTGGTAATCGACCCGGAAGAATGCATCGACTGCACCTTGTGCGAGCCGGAGTGCCCGATTAATGCAATTTATCCGGAAGACGACGTGCCAGCCGGTCAGGAACATTTTGTCGCGCTTAATGCTGAACTATCGGCGCAATGGCCAGTGATTACCAGCCGCAAAGAGCCACCTCCGGACGCCGCCGAGTGGGACGGCAAGCCCGGAAAATTGGACCAACTCGAAAGATAGCAACAAGTCCAAAAAAAAGCCCCGGCAACCCGGGGCTTTCAATTTGCGAAACAGGATTACTCGGCGCGAACTTCGTCGGCCTGCAAACCTTTTTGACCCTGAACGACCTTAAAGCTTACGCGTTGGCCTTCTTTGAGCGACTTAAAGCCATCACCTTGGATTGAGCGGAAGTGAACGAACACATCCTGGCCATTTTCCGGGGTGATAAAGCCAAAGCCTTTGGCATCATTAAACCATTTAACGGTTCCGAATTGACGATCGGACGACATAGCAGTTTCCTCTAACAATGAACACAATCCGCAGCACACCATGTGCAGGGTCTGCCGGCTAGGGAAACAACGACAACGATCGTCGAACGATTTGCACCATCCGGCCACGGTCTTCAGTGGCCCCAACGTCAGCAGCGAAGCTAAGGTAACGCGATCCAATACTAAAAAGCTACGGTATTTCCACCTTTTTCTGCATTTTTTGCCGGTATTTCTGCCAGAAAATGCGATAATTTGCGCTTTAGGCGGCCTAGCGGCCGACATCATCTTAGTTTCAGGCTGCACATGTCGTACCCTCATTTGATCCGGGAAACCATCCTGGATGTCCGTCATTGGACCGAAAATTACTTCAGTTTTACCTGCACGCGTGACGAAGGCTTCCGCTTTGAAAACGGCCAGTTCGTGATGATCGGTCTGGAAACCGCGGGCAAACCCTTAATGCGCGCCTATTCCATTGCCAGTGCCAACTGGGAGGAACAGCTCGAGTTTTTTAGCATCAAAGTACCCAACGGACCGCTGACTTCGCAGTTGCAGCACATCCGAGCCGGCGATGGTCTCCTATTGAGCAAGAAGCCCACAGGTACCCTACTGATTTCTGACCTGCATCCGGGGGGCACGCTGTACCTCCTGGGAACCGGAACGGGTCTGGCACCGTTTTTATCGGTAATCAAAGACCCGGAAACCTATGAGCGTTTCGACCATGTCGTGCTCACCCATGGCGTGCGCAGCGCCGCCGACCTGGCTTACGGTTCGTACATTGAAAATGAATTGCCGAATCATGAGTTTCTCGGCGAGATGATCCGCTCGAAACTGCTGTATTACCCGGCAGTGAGCCGTGAAGAATTTAGACACCACGGCCGCCTCACCGATTTGATGGAATCGGGGACCATGCAGCGGCAATTAGGCCTGCCGCCGATTGATCCCAGCCGTGACCGGGCCATGATTTGCGGCAGTCCGGCCATGCTCAGCGACTTTCAGCGCATCCTAGACAGTCGCGGCTTTGTCGCGTCACCCAAAATCGGACAGCTCGGTCATTACGTCATCGAACGCGCATTTGTTGAGAAGTAGCAGCCAGTAACCGCTCCCTGCGTTGCGTCAAACTCAGGCTGCCAAGGCCTTTTCAATATCCGCGGCGATTGCCCCGGGCTTGGTTCGCGGCGAGTAGCGGGCAATAACTTTGCCGTCTTTACCAATCAAAAATTTGGTGAAATTCCATTTGATCGTCGACCAACCCAGTAGGCCGCGTTTTTCATTTTTGAGCCAGCGCCAAAGCGGATGCGCCTGGGTTCCATTGACGTCGACCTTACTGAACATCGGAAAGCTGACACCGAAATTGAGTGAACAAAACTGTTTGATTTGCGC
>CBDUOG010000042.1:0-16654 GCA_965368785.1 uncultured Gammaproteobacteria bacterium
GCTTTGCATCAGCTCGACACCATCAATGGCGAGCCGCTTGAAGCGTCGAAGAGCAAAGTCCTTTTCGAAAACCTGACCCCGCTGTTCCCGCGTCAACGCTTTAACCTGGAGCGCGGTAACGGCAGCACCGAGGACATTACCGGTCGCATCATGGACTTGATGTCGCCACAAGGTAAAGGCCAACGCTCTTTAATCGTCTCACCGCCGAAAGCCGGTAAAACGATTTTGCTGCAACAAGTGGCAACGGCAATCACTACCAATCATCCGGACGTGCATGTCATCGTGTTATTGATCGATGAACGCCCTGAAGAAGTAACCGAAATGCAGCGTACGGTTCGCGGCGAAGTGATCAGCTCGACGTTTGACGAACCGGCCGCTCGCCATGTGCAAGTGGCAGAAATGGTCATTGAGCGTGCGAAGCGATTAGTTGAACACAAGAAAGATGTGGTCATCCTGCTCGACTCCATCACCCGACTGGCTCGCGCCTATAACACGGTTGTGCCGAGCTCCGGCAAAGTCCTTACCGGTGGTGTCGATGCCAACGCATTGCACCGGCCTAAGCGATTCTTTGGTGCGGCCCGTAACGTCGAGGAAGGTGGCAGCCTGACGATTATCGCAACCGCACTGGTTGAAACCGGTTCGAAAATGGACGAAGTGATTTACGAAGAATTCAAAGGCACGGGTAACTCAGAAGTGCATTTGGATCGTCGTATCGCTGAAAAGCGCGTCTATCCGGCGATCAATATCAACCGCTCCGGTACGCGTCGCGAAGACCTGCTGATTGATGCCGATACACTGGCGAAGATCTGGATTCTGCGCAAGCTATTGCACCCGATGGACGAGCTGGCCGCGATTGAGTTTTTGCTGGATAAGATGAAGACGACCAAATCAAATGATGAGTTCTTCAATTTCATGAAGCGCTAATATCGTTGCGTGACCGCACAAAAGGCCAGATTTAATCTGGCCTTTTGTTATTGAAGTGCTCGGATTTCTCCAGCTCGTTCAACGCCGCGTTGATTGCTACTTTTGCCGGATCGCTTAATCGCTCATGCTCCAGGGCAAAACGGATAGTTGCTTCGATCAGACCCAAGTGGGTACCGCAGTCGTAACGCGTGCCTTCAAAATGATAAGCAAGCACCGACTGCTCTTTCAGTAAGGCGGCAATCGCGTCGGTTAGCTGAATTTCGCCACCGGCTCCGGGCTGGGTTGACTCTAATAATTCAAAAATCCGGCCATCCAAAACGTATCGGCCGACCACCGCCAGATCGCTGGGCGCATCCTCAGGTTTTGGTTTTTCAACGATGCTGGTGATTCGGCCAAAGCGGTCTGAAAACGCAGGGCAATCCACGATACCGTAACTAGACGTTGCCTTGGCTGGCACTTGCTGAACAGCCAAGACGCTTGCGTCTTCGCGCTCGGCCAATTCAATCATTTGCGCCAGTGCGCCCTTACCTTTATTCCAGATCAGATCATCGGGCAACAGCACCGCAAAGGGTTGATCGCCGATCACGGGTTTTGCGCATAGCACCGCATGGCCCAAGCCCAGCGCCTGGGCTTGAGTAATAAAAATTGTTCGCACATGCGACGGCAAAATGTTTTGAACCACGCGCAGCACATCGTGCTTGCCACTTTGCTCGAGCTTTTGTTCCAACTCGTAGGCAGTATCAAAATAATCGGCAATCGCATGCTTGTAGCGATTGGTGATAAACACCAACGTGTCGCAACCGGCTGCAACCGCTTCATCAACGGCATATTGAATAAGCGGTCGATCGACAACCGGCAGCATCTCTTTCGGTATGGTTTTTGTGGCGGGCAAAAAGCGCGTGCCAAATCCTGCTACGGGGAAAACTGCCGTACGTATTTTTCTTCCTTTCAAGCGTATCTCCCAAAGCGCATGAGCTATTTTTTCTTTTGCGGCCGCTTCCAGCCACTTATTGTTGTTTGACGCGCACGGCTTACGGTCAACTGTTCGTCCGGCGCATCCTTACTGATTACCGAACCGGCGCCAACGGTGGCATTTTTACCGATACGCACCGGCGCGACCAGAGAACTGTTTGAACCGATAAAGGCACCGGATTCGATAATGGTCTGCGATTTGTTCACGCCATCGTAATTACACGTAATCGTACCTGCACCGATATTCACTTTCGCCCCAATAACGGCATCACCCAGATAAGCCAGATGATTGGCCTTGGCACCGTCGGCAAGCTGGGATTTTTTTGTTTCCACGAAATTGCCAATATGCACTTCGCGGCCCAACTGGGTGCCCGGCCGAATCCGCGCAAACGGTCCGATCCGGCAGTCTTCGCCAATCTGCCCATCCTCAAGATCACAGTGCGCCATTACTTGAGTATTATTTTCAATGCGGCAGTTCTTAACCCGGGTGAACGGCCCGATGCTCACTCGATCACCCAAGGTGACGTGGCCTTCAATAATGACGTCGACATCAATGAACACGTCAGAGCCCACTGTTAACTCGCCACGCAAATCAAAGCGCGTCGGATCAGCAAAGCGTACACCCTGAATCGCCAATCGCTCAGCC
Organism: uncultured Gammaproteobacteria bacterium; assembly: GCA_965368785.1. Classification (GTDB taxonomy): domain Bacteria; phylum Pseudomonadota; class Gammaproteobacteria; order Xanthomonadales; family Xanthomonadaceae; genus Silanimonas. The sequence continues at coordinate 2,543 of CBDUOG010000042.1, forward strand.
TGACGAGACTGGAACACCCGTTCTAGACGAGCTAACTGCAGTTGATCGTTAGCACCCTCGATGGTGCGCGGATCATCAACCGGCACGGCAATGGCCGCCGCTCCATCGTTGGCAGCAAATGCGAAAATATCCGTCAGGTAATATTCGCCTTGAGCATTTTCATTACGCAGGCGTTTTAGCCATGAGGCCAACGACATGCTATCGGCAGCAATCAGACCGGTGTTTACGGTTTTTACCTGGCGCTGTTCAGCCGTGGCATCTTTCTGCTCGACAATCGCACCGACATGGCCGGTTGCGTCAACCAGCACGCGACCGTAACCGGACGGATCATTAAGCTCAGCGACCAACACCGCTAAGCGACCATGGTTATGAATCAGTGGGCGCAGGCAGTCGGCATCAATCAGCGGCACGTCGCCATACAAAACTAAAACGCGTGCGTTTTCCGGAATATTCGGCATCGCCTGCAACACGGCGTGACCGGTACCCAATTGCTGTGCCTGCTCGACCCAGATTAAATCGTCGTGTTCACCAATATGTGCGCGAACCAATGCACTTTGATGGCCGTGAACCACATGAATCTTGCGCGCCTCCAACGCTCGAGCAGTGGCAATGACATGCTCCAGCATCGCGCGGCCGGCAATCGGCTGCAGCACTTTAGGCGTGCTTGAACGCATCCTTTTACCTTCACCGGCGGCAAGAATGATGACGTGTAAATCGCCTTTCATGGGTTCTTCCTTCCCTAAGAATCTACAATCAATGAGCGCTTATTTTGGCCTATTGTGCGCTCAAATGCAGCGCGGTGAAACCAGATCGATAATCATCCCTACCGGCAACACAAAAAAAAGCCGGCTTGCGCCGGCTTTTTCTGATTGGCTATGCAATCAATGACTCAAATTTTTTCTCAAACGCTCAATCGCCTGCAACTGGGCCATGGCTTCGGCCAGTTTTGCCTGTGCTTCGGCAACTTCCATGGCATCGGCACGATTTGATATGAGGCGCTCGGCTTCTTCTTTAGCCTTCTTAACTGCCGCTTCATCCAGATCCTGAGCGCGCACAGCGGTGTCGGCCAAAATAGTCACCACTTGTGGCTGGACTTCAAGAATGCCGCCGGAGACGTAGAAATCGAGCTTCTCGCCGTCGGCCTTGGTAACCACAACCTTGCCCGGACGAATCCGCGTGATTAATGGTGCGTGACGCGGGGCAATACCCAGCTCGCCCATTTCGCCGCTAGCGACGACCAAGGTTACATCACCCTGGAAGATCTCTTTCTGGGCGCTTACGATGTCACAACGAATGCTGCTCATGGACTCTCCTGTTGATCAGCGCGATTAAGCTTTTGCGCTCATCTTCTTGGCTTTTTCAAATGCCTCGTCGATTCCGCCGACCATGTAAAACGCTTGTTCCGGCAAGCTGTCGCATTCGCCGTCAACAATCATCTTGAAGCCACGAATGGTTTCTTTGAGCGACACGTATTTACCCGGCGAGCCGGTGAATACTTCCGCCACGTGGAACGGCTGCGAGAAGAAACGCTCGACTTTACGTGCACGTGAAACCACTTGCTTATCTTCTTCTGACAACTCATCCATACCCAGGATGGCGATGATGTCTTTGAGTTCCTTGTAACGCTGCAAGGTCGATTGAACGCGACGCGCGGTGTCGTAATGCTCGTGACCGATCACGTTCGGATCGAGCTGACGCGAGGTTGAATCGAGCGGATCCACCGCCGGGTAAATACCCAACGAAGCAATGTTACGGCTCAACACGACGGTTGCGTCCAAGTGGGCGAAGGTGGTCGCCGGCGACGGATCGGTCAAGTCATCGGCAGGCACGTAAACGGCCTGAATCGAGGTGATCGAACCGGTCTTGGTCGACGTAATGCGCTCTTGCAGAACGCCCATTTCTTCAGCCAAGGTCGGCTGGTAACCCACTGCAGACGGCATACGGCCGAGCAGCGCGGACACTTCGGTACCGGCCAGGGTGTAACGATAAATATTGTCAACGAACAACAACACGTCACGGCCTTTGCCGGTCTTCGGATCAATATCGTCACGGAAATATTCAGCCATGGTCAAACCGGTCAACGCAACGCGCAAACGGTTACCCGGCGGCTCATTCATCTGACCGTAGACCATCGCTACTTTGTCGAGGACGTTGGAGTCTTTCATTTCGTGATAGAAGTCGTTGCCTTCACGGGTACGCTCACCCACGCCAGCAAACACCGACAAACCTTCGTGGGCCTTTGCGATGTTGTTGATCAATTCCATCATGTTGACGGTTTTGCCGACGCCGGCGCCGCCGAACAGGCCGACCTTGCCGCCTTTGGCGAATGGACACATCAAGTCGATAACTTTGATGCCGGTTTCGAGCAATTCGTCGGCTGCGGCCTGATCTTCATAGCTCGGCGCTGCACGGTGAATTTCCCAATGGTCTTTGGTTGTAACCGGACCGGCCTCATCAATCGGGCGACCCAAGACGTCCATGATGCGGCCCAGGGTTTCTTTACCCACCGGCACCGAAATAGCGCGTCCGGTGTTCTTGGCGATCAAGTTACGCTTCAGACCATCCGTTGAGCCCAGTGCGATCGTACGCACGATGCCATCGCCCAACTGTTGCTGCACTTCAAGCGTGATCTCAGTGTTTTCGACCTTCAACGCGTCATACACTTTCGGCACGTCCTGGCGTGGGAACTCGACGTCCACAACCGCGCCGATGATCTGCACAATCTTGCCCTGGCTCATGATTTATCCTCTTTCTCTTAATTTGCTTGTGGGCTATTTCTAGCCCGCCATAAATAATTTAGACCGCCGCGGCTCCGCCGACGATCTCCGAAATTTCTTGCGTAATCGCTGCCTGACGCGCCTTGTTGTAAATCAAGTTCAGATCGTCAATTAGCTTGTTCGCGTTATCAGATGCCGACTTCATAGCGACCATGCGTGCTGCATGCTCTGATGCCAAGTTTTCCAGCACCGCTTGATACACCAAAGACTCCACATAACGGGTCATCACTTCATCGAGCACCGACTTAGCATCAGGCTCATACAGATAATCCCAACCGTGGCTGCTCTCCAAGTCGTCCGAGGCCGGCAACGGCATCAATGCATCAATCGCCGGCTTTTGTGCCATGGTGTTGATGAAGTCGTTGTAGCAAAGGAACACGCGATCAATTTTGCCGTCGCGGTAACCGTCGAGCATGACCTTAATAACGCCGATCAACTGCTCTACTTGTGGCTCTTCACCCAGATGGGTAACCGTGCCGAGCAAGCCCACATTGAGACGACGGAAGAATGTCGCAGCCTTCTGGCCGATACATACCACATCACACTCAACGCCCTTGGCCTGCCAATCGCGCATTTCAATTAAGAGCTTCCGGAATAACTGAGAGTTCAGGCCACCACACAATCCGCGGTCGGTTGAAACAATCAGAAAACCTACGCGCTTAACTTCTTCGCGTTTAACCATAAACGGATGAACATAATCGGTATTTGCCTTGGCAACATGACCGATCACCTGTTTCATCAATCGAGCATAGGGACGCGATGCGCGCATCTTGTCCTGTGCTTTACGAATTTTCGAAGCCGAAACCATCTCCAGCGCACGGGTCACCTTGCGGGTGTTTTGTACGCTTTTGATTTTGGTTTTAATTTCGCGGCCGCTTGCCATTTTCTTCCTCCGGTCAGTCGGTATTCACCGACTGCGTCCGTATTGGTTTACCAGCTACCCGTTGCTTTGTATTCGCTGATCATCTTCTTGAAGCTTGATTCGATCTCATCATTCCAGTCACCGCTGGCGACGATCTTCGATTCCAACTCACCGTAGCTATTACGCATGTGCGCGTGTAGGCCGCTCTCAAATGCATCGATCTTGTTGATCGCCACATCATCAATAAAGCCTTCGTTGACGGCGTAAATCGACAGCGACATCTGCGCGATGTTCATCGGCGCATATTGTTTCTGCTTCATCAACTCCATAACGCGCTGACCGCGCTCAAGCTGCTTACGGGTGGTTTCATCCAGGTCCGAAGCAAACTGGGCAAACGCTGCCAATTCACGATACTGCGCCAAAGCGATACGGATACCGCCCGACAGCTTCTTCATAATTTTTGTCTGTGCTGCACCGCCGACGCGGGATACCGAGATACCGGCGTTGACCGCCGGGCGAATACCGGCATTGAACAAGTCGGTTTCCAGGAAGATCTGGCCGTCGGTAATCGAGATCACGTTGGTCGGAACGAACGCGGAAACGTCGCCGGCCTGGGTTTCAATGATCGGCAATGCGGTCAGCGAACCGGTCTTGCCTTTGACGGCGCCATCGGTGAACTTTTCAACGTACTCTTCGTTTACGCGAGCTGCACGCTCCAACAAACGGGAGTGCAAATAGAACACGTCACCCGGATATGCCTCACGGCCCGGCGGACGACGCAACAACAATGAAATCTGGCGATAGGCAACAGCCTGCTTTGACAGATCGTCATAAATGATCAGCGCGTCTTCACCGCGATCACGGAAGTACTCACCCATCGTACAACCCGAATACGCCGAGATGTACTGCACGGCAGCCGATTCAGCGGCCGATGCGGCAACCACGATGGTGTGTGCCATTGCGCCGTTTTCTTCGAGCTTACGCACGACGTTGGCGATCGAGCTGGCTTTCTGGCCGATCGCAACATAAATACATTTTACTCCAGTGCCCTTCTGGTTGATCACGGCATCGATCGCCATCGCCGTTTTACCGGTCTGACGGTCACCAATGATCAACTCACGCTGACCACGGCCAACCGGGATCATGGCATCAACCGATTTGTAACCGGTTTGTACTGGCTGGCTGACCGACTTACGCCAGATGACGCCCGGAGCTACTTTTTCTACCGGTGCAGTCTGCTTCGCGTTGATCGGGCCTTTGCCGTCAATCGGATTACCCAGCGCATCAACGACGCGACCGAGCAATTCCGGACCGATCGGCACTTCCAGAATGCGACCGGTGGTCTTTGCCACGTCGCCTTCGCGGATGTGTTCCCAGTCGCCCAGAACCACGGCGCCGACCGAGTCGCGCTCAAGGTTAAGAGCCAACGCGTAGGCGTCGCCTGGCAGTTCAATCATTTCGCCCTGCATGGCATCTGCTAATCCGTGGATACGCACAATACCGTCGGAAACGGAGGTCACAGTGCCTTCGTTACGCGACTCAGCAGCGAGTTTGACTTTTTCAATACGAGTCTTGATCAGTTCACTGATTTCGGACGGGTTGAGGGTTTGCATGATGGTGTCCCTATTCGACTACGTCGATTGGTTCAAAGTGGATTTAGTTTGCAAGCGCCGCGCCGAGGCGCGCCAACTTGGTTTTGAGTGAGCCATCGATAACCAGGTCGCCAGTATCAATTACTGCGCCACCGATTAATTCCGGATCAATCGCGGTTTCAATTTCAACTTCGCGCTCAAAACGTTTCTTCAAAGACGCCTTAAGTGAAGCAATATCCGCATCAGAGAGCGTTGTTGCGGATGTGACCTTTGCCTTGACCACACGCTCAGATTCAGCGCGCAATACTTCAAATTGCGCAAAGACTTCCGGCAACAATCCCAGACGGTTGTTTTCCGCCAGAACCTGCAGGAATTGAACGCATATCGGATCGGCCGATGGTGCCTTGACCAGCTCGACTGCCTCAGCTTCGCCGAGACTCGGGTGCTTCAGCAGCGCTGCAACCGTGGCATCAGCCGCAATCGCGGCCGAAACCGCCAGAGCGGAAGACCACTGAGCAACTGCACTACGGTCACGCGCCAGAGAAAAGGCGGCGCGTGCATAGGGTCGGGCTAAGGTAATTGCTTGGCTCATAGTTGCCTCAGATTTCCGCTGCGAGTTCGTCCAACAGTGCTTTATGGGCCTGCGGATCGATTTCTTTACGGATCAATTTTGAAGCGCCGGCGACAGCGATTCGGCCAACCTGCTTACGCAGATCTTCTTTGGCGCGAAACGCAGCGGCTTCGATCTCAGCAACCGCTGCGGCTTTTTGACGGCCGGCTTCTGCAATTGCATCTTCCTTAGCTTTATCGACGATCTGTCCGGCACGCGCTTCGGCTAAGGAAATAATCTCATTAGCTTTCACGCGAGCTTCTTTGAGCACTTCGTTGACACGTTCCTGGGCTTGCGCCAAGTCTTTCTGGCTGCGATCGGCAGCCGCAAGACCTTCAGCGATCTGCTGCTGACGTTGTTCGATCGCCGCCATAATGTGCGGCCAACCGAACTTCATCACCAACCAGGCGACACTGAAAAACGCGAGACCCTGAATAACCAGAGTGATGTTGATATCCATTACTAGCTCCTGAAGGCCAACTGATTAGGTCGGCCGAGGCTGTGAATTAAGCGCCCAGCGTATTGAGGAACGGGTTCGCAAAAATCAACAGCAGAGCGATAGCTACACCGATAATCGGCACCGCATCGAGCAAGCCGGCAACGATGAACATTTTGGTCTGCAGCATCGGGGTCAGTTCTGGCTGACGTGCCGAACCTTCCAAGAACTTGCCACCCAAAATTGCGAAGCCGATCGCGGTGCCCAGTGCGCCCAGACCGATCAACAAGCCAGCAGCGATCAGGGTCATGCCCATGACGTCAGCGATAAGGTTAATGTTTTCCATGTTGCTCTCCATCTAAAAAGTGGTGTTAAAAAACGGGTTGTGCAAAAAAATTTAGTGCTTTTCGCTAGCCATGCTCAGATACACAATGGTCAACATCATGTAAATAAACGCCTGCAGGGTAATTACCAAAATATGGAACGCGGTCCAGACAAAGCCGGCAACAAACTGCACCGGTGCCATCGCGTAGGTCATCAGTGAATCCAGGGTTGAGCCCAAGGTCATTACCGCGATCAAAATAAAGATCAGCTCACCGGCGTACATGTTGCCGAACAGACGCAAACTCAGTGAGATAGGGCGAACCGCTTCTTCGATCAGACGAAGCAGCAAGTTAGCCGGGGCCAGCAACACCTTCATGACCGCGCCTTCAGCATGGAACGGCGCAGTGAATGCCTCGGCCACAAACAACTTGAAGCCTTTGTGTTTGAGACCGAAAAACTGAATGATCAAGAACACGCCGACCGACATACCCAAGGTGGTGTTCAAATCGGCGGTAGCGACGACACGCATATACGCGTGATGCGGATCATGGCCGGCCAGTTCATAACCCTTAGCCCACATTGCAGGCAACAGATCAACCGGCACCATGTCCATAAAGTTCATGAGAAACACGAGGACAAAAATAGTCACAGCCATCGGCGCAATAAACTTGCTGCGGCCGTGGAAAGTTTCTTTCACCAGCCCATCAACGGTGGTGACAACCATTTCGATGAAGCATTGGAATTTGCCCGGAACGCCCGCAGTCGCTTTTCGCGCAGTGCGCAAAAAGAAGAACAAAAACAATGCAGAAAGGACCAGCATGTAGACCACGCTATCCACGTTAATCGTCCAAAACGCGCCATCGCCTACAGACACCTGCAGGTGCTTAAGATGGTGCTGGATGTATTCGGTTTGCCCGCCAGATCCGCTTTCAGCGCTCACTGTTCACCCTTTAATGTTTTTACAAAATGCGCCAGTGGCAATGCCAGTAGCGCTAATCCAACGCCGGCAATCACTGCCAGCCCATCAAATTTAAGCAGCGCGATAGCGACATACAAAAGCGCCACTATCACACCCCAGCGTAGAACCATCCCGAGCATCATCGACCGGAAGATCGAAGTCGCCGAGCGGATTCCGCCGCCTAGCGTCAACCAGGCGAAAACCGCCGAGCCGAGCGCCACTGAAACCGTGCCGGAAAACACGCCAAGCCCTTGGTGAAACCCGAACATCGGCGCAGTGATTACTGCGGCCGCTGAGCCTGCGCAAAGCTGCCACAAGACAGTCCTTTTGGCGTATGCGCGCGCACTTGCTAGGGATTTCGACACAGAAGAGCCCGAGTTCGTCGAACCGCACGAAAACCGTGGACTCGAAGGCGCGAAATTATATCAGTGGCAGAGGCCTCGGAACAAGCCAATTCTGACTAATCGGCAAAGTAGACTGCAGTCTCAGCGTCTGCGCTGTGCCCCCGGGGCCGATCCGGTTCGGTACATGGGTCAACCGTTTATTCGCCCTTTCTTTATCTGTACATATCGCTGCTAGAACCCGGAGCCAGCATGACCCACGATCAACTCCTCGAACATCGCTTAGGCTACGGCCCGATTCTGGCCCCGGGGCGCGGACTAACAGGCGATGTCGATTCCTGGATCGGCCAGTTGGACACTTCAAGCGCGACCCGGCCGGTTACCGGCTTTCCCAGCCAGCGCGAATGCACACAAGCCATGCGCACGCTTCAGGAGATTCGTGAGGCCCAGCGCTCCGGCGAAGACCCGGTGCAGCGGGTGGGCCAGATGACCCGCGACTTTGTCTATCGTTCGGCGTTCGCCCGTTACCAATCAGCCAGCAGCAGCAACACCCCGCTCATTGAGCGCCTGGTCCACTTCTGGAGCAATCATTTCGCGGTTTCGATTGAGAAAAACCCAGTGGGCATGCTCGTGGGGCACTACGAAAATGAAGCCATCAGGCCTTATGTTGCCGGTAACTTCCGAGATCTTCTGGAAAACGCGATTGGCCACCCGGCAATGATTATGTATTTAGATAATCAACTTTCGGTCGGACCCAACAGCCGATTGGGGCAAGTGGCGCGCAAGCGAGCTCGTCGCGATCTGGGTTTGAATGAAAATTTAGCCCGTGAAGTGCTTGAGCTTCACACCCTGGGCGTCAACGGCGGCTATGGCCAATCCGACGTGACCTCTTTGGCCCATGTGTTAACCGGTTGGTCGGTCGGCGGCGGCAATGGCCCGTTGAACGAAGGCACGCCGGGCGTATTTTTGTACCGGGATCTGATCCATGAACCCGGCAGCCAAACCGTATTGGGCAAGCGTTACGGACAAGACGGTATCGGTCAGATCCACGCCGTGTTAGATGATTTGGCATTGCATCCGGCTACAGCCAAGTACCTCGCTGAAAAGCTGGCGCGTCATTTTGTCTCTGACACGCCTCCGGCATCGCTCGTCTCTGAGCTCGCAGCGGTTTATCTGCGTCATCGCGGCGAACTCAAACCGGTGTACCGGGCACTTATCAAAAGTGCCGCCCTTACCGAGCTGGCGTGGCAGAAGCTTAAAACGCCTCATGACTTTGTGGTGTCGAGTTGGCGCGCCTTAAATTTGGTTCCCAACGAGGCGGACATGGTCGCAAACAGCTTGGCCGTTCTCGGACAGTTTCCGTTCCGCCCGGGCTCACCTGCAGGCTATCCAGATCGAGCCGAAGGCTGGAGCGGAGCAAATAATCTGATGAAGCGCGTTGAATGGGCGCAGCTGCTCGTTCGTCGACTGCGCCCAACGCTCAGCGCAGTGGATGCGGCGGTGCAACTGTTTGGTAATCATCAGTTCGGCGACTTACACATGACTCTAAGACGCGCTGAAAGCGCCGAACAGGCATGGACTCTTCTACTAGCCAGCCCGCAATTTCAACGGAGATAGATATGAAGCGCAGAGAGTTAATTAAAGCCTCACTATTGGCTCCGGTTCTGTTCGGGCTCGATAGTCGTCTAAGTTTCGCTCAGGGAGTTGCCGGCGCTGCCCGCGCCCCCGTCGTATTTGTTATTCTTCGCGGCGGTTGGGACGGGCTCAACGTACTGGTGCCCTATGGAGAATCGGCGTACTCGCGGCAACGCGGAGAATTGGCGTTGGGCGTATCCGACGGCATACACAAACTCGATGGCATGTTCGCGCTCAATCCTGCGCTCACCAATCTTTCGCGATGGTATGCAGAAAAGGCGCTGCTGCCCTACCACGCGGTCGCAACGCCTTATCGCGAGCGATCACATTTTGACGCGCAAGACATTCTAGAAAGCGGCTTAAGCAAAACCTACGAGTCGCGAGAAGGCTGGCTCAATCGCGCATTAAGTTTACGAAAAGGTTCTAAAGCCCTCGGCGTGGGGGGTCAACTGCCTTTGGTTTTGCGCGGTGCGAACCCTGCGGATAATTGGTCGCCGGATCCGATGCCTGACCTGGATCAGGTACTGCTTGAAAAACTCGGCATGCTGTACCAACACGATGACCTTTTTAAAGCTGTGCTTAGTCAGTCCGAAGAAACCGATAGCATGTCAATGAACATCAGTAATTCGGCAAATCGCGGTCGTCGTGCCGGCGCGTTTCCGGCGCTGGCCAAGGCTGCGGGAAGTTTTGTGGCACACACCAACGGACCTGAAATTGCGGTTCTGGAGTTGGGTGGTTGGGATACACACGCGAATCAAGGAACAACGCAAGGCGCTCTTTTTAATCGACTGCAAGAACTGGACAACGGCCTGGCCGAACTTCGCAAGGCGCTGGGCGGCCAATGGAACAACACCGCCGTGATCATCGCAAGTGAGTTTGGCCGGACGGTAAAATCCAATGGCACGCGTGGCACCGATCACGGTACCGCAACCTGCGCATTTGTTGCCGGCGGCAACGTAGGCGGGGGAAAGATCATCAGTGATTGGCCCGGCTTAGCCAACGGCGCCCTGTATCAAGAGCGCGACTTAAAACCGACCATGGACATTCGCGATGTGTTTGCCGCGACTTTGGAAAAGCAATGGTCGCTGGATCGAGCTGAGATCATGCGGCGAGTATTCACCGCATAATCGCATTCACCGGCTAGTGACCGAGTATGAGCTTTTCGATCTCTTCAGGCTTATCGTGCACACCGAAACGATCGACAATGGTTGATGTCGCTTCGTTCATACCGATCACGTCAACTTCCGCGCCGTTCTGCCTGAGCTTAATAACCACTTTATCGAGAGCGGCCACCGATGTGATATCCCAAAAGTGGGCGTCGGTCAGATCGATAGTGATGCGTTTGTGTGGGTTCTTGAGTTCAAAGAAGTGCAGGAAGCGATCCGCAGATGCAAAAAATACCTGGCCAATAACGCGGTAATGTAAAACGTCGTCGTGTTCAGTACCTTGCACTTTGACAAGCATAAGCCGGGCAATTTTATTGGCAAAGAATGTCGCGGCCAGAACCACACCAATCAGCACACCCAGCGCCAGATTGTGCGTGTACACAACGACGACTACGGTGGAGATCATCACGATCGAACTCGATTTTGTGTGCTTGCGCATATGCCGGATTGACGCCCACGAGAACGTACCAATCGACACCATGATCATCACCGCAACCAGGGCTGCCATCGGAATCTGCCGAATCAGATCATCGGAAAAAACAACCATCGCAATCAGCAGAGCCCCTGCCACTAAGCAGGAAAGGCGTCCACGACCACCGGATTTGATGTTGATAATCGACTGACCAATCATCGCGCAGCCAGCCATGCCGCCGAATAGGCCGGCGCAGATATTGGCGGCACCTTGTCCGCGGCATTCGCGGTTCTTATCGCTTTCGGTATCAGTCATGTCATCAATGATGGTTGCCGTCATCAACGACTCAAGCAGGCCAACGGCCGCCAATGCCGCTGCGTAGGGAAAAATGATGAAAAGTGTTTCCAGATTTAGGGGTACTTGCGGCCATAGGAATACCGGCAGGGTGTCCGGCAGCGAGCCCAAGTCGCCCACTGTTCGAATGTCGAGGCCTAAGTACACGGCGACGAAAGTGAGAATCACGATGCAAATCAATGGCGAAGGAATGAGCTTGCCAATCACCGGAATCAGCGGAAATAAATAGATCAAACCCAGACCGGCTGCGGTCATTGCATACACATGCCATGTGACATTAGTTAACTCGGGTAGCTGGGCCATAAAAATCAGAATCGCTAGCGCATTGACAAACCCGGTAACCACTGAACGCGACACAAAGCGCATCAGACTGCCCAGCTTCAAGTAGCCGGCAGCGATCTGTAAAACGCCGGTCAGCACCGTTGCGGCTAATAGATATTGCAGGCCGTGTTCTTTAACTAAAGTAACCATCAACAGAGCCATGGCGCCGGTCGCTGCGGAAATCATTCCGGGCCGTCCACCGGTAAACGCGATAATGACCGCGATGCAGAAGGAAGAATACAGACCGACTTTTGGATCAACACCAGCGATAATCGAGAATGCAATGGCTTCAGGTATTAATGCCAAGGCCACAACCAAGCCGGCGAGAACATCGCCACGCACATTGCCAAACCAATCTTGTTTTTTGAAAGTGAGCATCTAAGATTTCCTGTTTATTTTTGGCAAATGAGCAAGCTAATAAAACGTGAGTCCGCGGCTGATCTGCACTTATTCAGGGTTGTGACCGTTTACCTGACATCGGGTTGTGCGCCACAATTCGTAGGTCGCATTGAACACCGAACCGACCATTGACCATCAAATCGACACGCGTGCGCGACAAAATTCGAACCGGCTGCTACGAGCCAGTCCTGCGTATACAAGGCAAGCATTCGGCGTACCGGTCCACAGAATTCTTGAGTGCGACGCACTCCAAGAATCTAGTGATCAATGCAAAGTGTCGAGCTCGATTTAGCCTTTAACCCAGCATTAACCAAAATACACCCCCAAAAAACAGGGCGACGCAACCATAAAACGCACTTCTATCTAACCATTTGACCCAACTGTCTTGGCCATTTACTGCGAACCGCTCTGCGACTACAGTTTCCGCAAGAGCGATAAAGATTACGGCATAGCTGAGATTATAAACTTTATCGAGCAATACCAGATAGGCAACATCGGGCAAACTATCAGCTGCGGTAAGCTGTAGCGCTACCGCTGATATTAGGCTGGTAATCGCCAAACCAATTCTGCCCTCAAAAAACTGCATACGAATGAAAAATGTGACAAAGGTAATCAGCATCACTAAAGAAATGGGCAACACGGTCTTGACCAGTGAACCAACCAAAGGGCGAGTTAGCTGCACATTCGCAGTTGCACGCGAGTAGCACTCTTCACCGTTGGTGCTCTGTTTGTACCCGAAGTTTGTTTCGTACCCCACATTCTGTATCGTTGATTTTGACTCTGATGCGAACCAACCGGGCACGGAGATGCTTGGATCTAATCGCTTGCCCTCATCCCATACGTAGCGAACGCGTTCTGCGACCCTTTCTGCCTCTTCTACTGAAATGCCGATCACATGTGAATCGAGTGGATACTTACGTAAATCAAACGCCGACTGAAATCGCGCATGAACTCGAACGATCTGGTATAGCTGACCATTCGGCAAAATCTCCGGCTGAGACTCACCGGCATCACCAACATAAATTGGCGTCAGGGACACGTCCCACAACTCACGGGCATTAACTAATTCGAAACTCTTAGAGGGATCAAAATCATCCTTCGGCATCCAACGAAACCAGAGAAAGAAATCCGCCATAAAAGAGTTGGCTTTCACATCAATCTCAGGAATCGATCGAATATACATCCCAACTTCTACGACATCTGCACCGGCACCATACTCTACAGATTGACAGCGCGGATCTAAATACGGCAAACCGGAATTAGGGGCCTGAACATCCCGCTCTACTGCTATGCCTTTTGTCGGCAACAACGAGCAAAGCACAATAAGGCATGTCATTTGCCAGACTCTTATTGCTGCGGATGATCGCCCCATCTCAGTACCCCTGAATAGCTATAAAGATGCTAGATAATCGCTCGTTCCTTGCGATTTGGAAAGAGAGGACGCATGCGGATGTCCACCTAACGAGCCGGCCTCAGTGTCGGCTTTTTGTTGCTGCCGTTTCCGATTGTTTAAGGCTTGGCTAATTTCGATTGAGCGCAAGGAAGTTCCGAACCCAGCGCGGACCGCTCCCATCGAGATATTACACAAAGGAAAACCCGGATTTGCGTGCATCCATGCACGCTGTACATGCACAGCGTGCAGCGCTGGCGGATTAATGTTTCCGCAAAGAAAAAGGCCGGTCTTTTGGACCGGCCTTTTAGGGTAAAGAACCTGGTGATGACCGGATTTGCGTGTATCCCTACACGCTATACAAGGGCATCGCGCAGCGATGGCAATCTATCCTTTAAGTGGCGCGTGGAACGCCAATAAACGTCCACGCAGTGGACACCGACCTTAAGTAGGTCATCCATCCGGTCAAAAACAAACGGGCCGGATTTGCGTGTATCCATGCACGCTGTACATGCACAGCGCGTAGCGCTGGCGG
>CBDUOG010000043.1:0-15608 GCA_965368785.1 uncultured Gammaproteobacteria bacterium
CGTGACCAATCGTGCCTACGTTTACGTGCGGCTTCTTGCGCTCGAATTTTTCCTTGGACATCTCTACTACCTCTGATTAAGCGTAATTTATTAAATTAGGATTTTTTGACAACTTGTTCGGCAATATTTGCCGGAGCTTCAGCGTAATGGTCGAATTCCATGGTGAAGGTTGCGCGACCCTGCGACATCGAACGAAGCGATGTGGCATAACCGAACATCTCACCCAGCGGAATCATCGCGTCGATAACCTTGCCCGAAGGCGTATCGTCGGAACCCTGCAGAATACCGCGACGACGACTTACATCGCCCATCACGTCACCCAGATAGTCTTCCGGTGTAACGATTTCGACTTTCATTACCGGCTCCAGCAGAACCGGATTGGCCTTATGGAAACCTTCCTTGAAGCCCATCGAACCGGCGATTTTGAACGCCATTTCCGAGGAGTCAACTTCATGGTACGAACCATCGACCAACTTAATCTTGACGTCGACAATCGGGAAGCCGGCGAGCAAACCGTTTGCAACAGCTTCCTGGATGCCCTTGTCGACAGCCGGGATGTATTCCTTGGGAACAACACCGCCGACGATTGCGTTTTCAAACAAATAACCAGCGCCGCGCTCTTGCGGTTCAATTTCCAGCCAAACGTGACCAAACTGACCCTTACCGCCGGACTGACGCACAAACTTACCTTCTGCACGAACCGCTTTACGAATCGCCTCACGATACGCAACCTGCGGCTTACCGACGTTGGCTTCAACGTTGAACTCGCGCTTCATACGATCAACCAGAATTTCCAGGTGCAATTCGCCCATACCGGAAATGATGGTCTGACCTGATTCTTCGTCGGTACGCACACGGAACGACGGATCTTCCTGCGCCAGACGACCCAGAGCCAGACCCATTTTTTCCTGGTCGGACTTGGTCTTCGGCTCAACCGCCATCGAGATGACCGGTTCGGGGAAGATCATGCGCTCAAGCGTAATCACATTATCTTGCGAGCAAAGCGTGTCACCGGTGGTGACATCCTTCAAACCGACCGCAGCAGCGATGTCGCCAGCACGGACTTCTTTGATTTCTTCACGATTGTTCGCGTGCATCTGCAGAATTCGGCCGATGCGCTCTTTCTTCGACTTGATCGGGTTGTACACGTGGTCGCCCGAGTTGAGCACACCTGAATACACACGGAAGAAGGTCAATGAACCGACAAACGGGTCGGTCATGATCTTAAACGCCAACGCGGAGAACGACTCTTTGTCGTCGGCCTGACGTGTTGCTTCTTTTTCGTCTTCGTCGATGCCCTTAACCGGCGGACGATCCGACGGAGCAGGCAAGTAGTTAATAACGGCGTCAAGCATTGCCTGAACACCTTTGTTCTTAAACGCAGTACCACAGAACGCCGGAATCACTTCACAACGCAGCGTCCGCTCACGAATGCCGGAGATGATTTCCTCTTCGGTCAGATCGCCACCTTCGAGGTACTTGTTCATCAGCTCTTCGGACGCTTCCGCAGCGGCTTCAACCATGAAGTTACGCGCAGCTTCGCAATCGTCTTTCATGCCGGCCGGGATTTCCGCATAGGTAAACGTCGTACCCATGTTGGTCATATCCCACACGATCGACTTCATCTTCAGCAAGTCGACCACGCCTTCGAAGTTTTCTTCAGCGCCGATCGGCAACTGCATCGGTACCGGGTAAGCACCCAGACGCGACTTCAGCTGTTTGATTACTTTGTCAAAGTTGGCACCGGTACGGTCCATCTTATTGACGAATGCTAAACGTGGCACGTTGTACTTGTTTGCCTGGCGCCAAACCGTTTCCGACTGCGGCTGCACACCACCGACCGCACACAGGACAAATACTGCACCGTCGAGGACGCGCAAGCTGCGCTCTACTTCGATGGTGAAGTCAACGTGACCCGGGGTGTCAATGATATTGAAGCGATGCAGATCGAAACTCTTATCCATACCCTGCCAGAAACAGGTGGTAGCAGCCGAGGTAATAGTAATACCGCGTTCCTGCTCCTGCTCCATCCAGTCCATCGTTGCGGCGCCATCATGCACCTCACCGATTTTATGGCTGACGCCGGTGTAGAAAAGAATGCGTTCGGTAGTCGTCGTCTTACCAGCATCGATGTGCGCCATGATGCCAAAGTTACGATAACGGTTAAGCGGTGTAGTACGTGCCACGATAGAATTCCTGATTAATTACCAGCGGTAATGCGAGAAGGCCTTGTTTGCCTCTGCCATGCGGTGTGTTTCTTCGCGCTTCTTCATCGCGCCACCACGACTTTCAGAAGCATCCAGCAATTCGCCGGCGAGCTTGCGCGGCATCGAGTTTTCGCCACGCTTGCGCGCGAACTCAATAACCCAACGCATAGCCAGAGCCGTACGACGCGAAGGACGCACTTCTACCGGAACCTGGTAAGTTGCACCACCGACGCGGCGCGACTTCACTTCAACGGCCGGAGCGACGTTATTCAACGCCTTTTCGACCAATTCAAGCGTGTTTGCATTTTTCTCGCTGATGACGTCCATTGCGCCATACACGATTTTTTCTGCAACAGACTTCTTGCCGCTCTGCATCACCATATTGATGAAGCGCGCGATGAGTTGACTATTGTGTTTAGGATCCGGAATGACGTGGCGAACCGGAGCTGAGCCTTTACGAGACATATAATTTACCTTGAGCTTCTAATTGAGCTTAGCTTTTCGGGCGTTTAGCGCCGTACTTGGAACGGCCTTGACGACGCTTGGCTACGCCAGCGGCATCGAGGGAGCCACGAACAGTGTGATAACGCACACCTGGCAGGTCCTTTACACGACCGCCACGAATCAACACCACTGAGTGCTCCTGCAAGTTGTGGCCTTCACCACCAATGTAGGAAATCACTTCGAAGCCATTGGTCAAACGGACCTTAGCTACTTTGCGCAGTGCCGAGTTCGGCTTTTTAGGAGTCGTGGTATAAACACGGGTACAAACACCACGACGCTGCGGGCAACTTGCCAGAGCGGGTGATGTACTTTTGTAAGTCGCAGACCTACGCGGTTTACGAACTAATTGATTAATCGTCGCCATTCGATGACCTTCCGATGAAAGCGAAAGCAGGCCGGGTCAGTCCGTCCTGCCAAAGAGGCGGAATTTTACGGGGTCTTAACGAAAAGTTCAACCGCCGCATTCCGAGTACGTTAAATCCGTTTATGTTCAGAGGACAACTTCCTGTCATCCCGATGGCATTAAATGCCTTTGAAAATTGCGGGCCGGATCAACCGACCCGCAATAGATCAGTCTTCAGACACCGATACCGGAGGTTTCTCAGAGCCGGCTGAGACGCTGCGTAACAGCTCCAAGTCGGCTTCAGAAATATCCTGATCGGCTCCCATGCGACGGCGATTGTGATACGCCAGACCCGTACCAGCCGGAATCAAGCGACCCACAATCACGTTTTCTTTCAGACCACGCAGACTGTCGCGGGTGCCGCGAACGGCAGCTTCGGTCAATACGCGCGTGGTTTCCTGGAAGGACGCAGCAGAGATAAAGCTTTCGGTTGCCAATGATGCCTTGGTAATACCCAACAACAACGGCGCAATGGCACACGGCAACTCACCTTGTGCTTCGGCGCGAATGTTCTCTTCGATCACGCGGACACGATCAACCTGCTCACCGGCGAGGAAGCGGGTGCCGCCTGCATCGGTGATTTCTTGCTTACGCAACATCTGACGAAGGATCGTTTCGATGTGCTTGTCGTTAATTTTTACGCCCTGCAGGCGGTATACGTCCTGGATTTCCTTGACCAGGTACGCTGCCAGCGGCTCGACACCAAGCAGGCGCAGGATGTCTTGCGGATTCGGCTCGCCGTCAACGACGGTTTCGCCCTTCTCCACATGCTCGCCTTCGAACACAATGATCTGACGATATTTCGGGATCAGTTCTTCGTGTTCATTGCCTTCGACGTCTTTGATGATCAGGCGCTGCTTGCCCTTGGTGTCCTTACCGAAGCTGACGATACCTGAACGCTCCGCCAGAATGGCCGGATCCTTCGGTTTACGCGCCTCAAACAAGTCGGCAACACGCGGCAGACCACCGGTAATGTCACGCGTCTTGGACGCGCCCATCGGAATCTTCGCAACCACGTCACCAACGCCCACTTCCGCGCCGTTTTGCATGGTTACAATCGAACGTGACGGCAACAATACTTGCGCCGGCAAATCCGTTCCCGGAATGGTCAGGTCATTGCCCTTGGCATCGACGATACGAACGACCGGGCGCAGGTCTTTACCTGCTGAGCCACGACGTTTCGGATCGGTAATTTCGATACTGGTCAGGCCGGTGAGTTCGTCAACTTTTTCCAGCGTGGTGATGCCTTCAACAAAATCAACGAAACGAACCGTACCCTTAACTTCCGAGACGATCGGATGGTTATGCGGATCCCAGGTCGAGATGGTTTGTCCGGTTTTCACGGAGTCGCCATCTTTAACTGAAATAACTGCACCGTAGGGCAACTTATAGCGTTCACGTTCACGGCCATGGGTGTCGAGAACCGACACTTCGCCCGAACGGGAAACCGCGACCAAGTGACCGGCACTGTGCTTAACCGTCTTAAGGTGATTGAACTTGACCGAACCAGTCGTCTTCACCGAAATATTATCAACCGCCGCCGCACGCGAAGCCGCACCACCGATGTGGAAGGTACGCATGGTCAGCTGGGTACCCGGCTCACCGATCGACTGCGCAGCGATAACGCCGACTGCTTCACCGATATTGACCACGTGACCACGGGCCAGATCGCGGCCGTAGCACATTGCGCAGATACCGAAATGCGATTCACAGCTGATCGCTGAACGCACTTTGATCAACTGCACGCCAGCGTTTTCCAGCTTCTCAACCCATTGCTCATCAAGCAGCGTGTTGCGCGTAACAATCGGATCCTCATCGTCACCCGGCAAGAACACGTCTTCGGCAACGATACGACCCAATACGCGATCGCGCAGCGGCTCAACCACGTCGCCACCTTCAACAATCGGAGTCATGATCAGGCCGTGCGGCGTGCCGCAGTCAACACTGGTCACAACAACGTCTTGTGCCACGTCGACCAAACGACGGGTCAGGTAACCCGAGTTCGCTGTTTTCAACGCGGTGTCGGCAAGACCTTTACGCGCACCGTGGGTCGAGATGAAGTATTGCAATACGTTCAAACCTTCACGGAAGTTAGCGGTAATCGGCGTTTCGATAATCGAACCATCCGGCTTAGCCATCAAACCACGCATACCGGCCAACTGACGGATCTGGGCTTGCGAACCACGCGCACCCGAGTCGGCCATGATGTAAATCGAGTTCATCGATTTCTGGGCGACCTGTTTACCATCGGCATTGGTGACCTTGTCGGTTCCGATGGCGTCCATCATCGCTTTAGCGACGCGCTCATTGGTACGCGACCAGATATCGACCACTTTGTTGTAACGCTCACCGGCAGTAACCAAACCAGATTGATACTGCTGTTGAATTTCCAGCACTTCGCTATTGGCTTCGTCCAGAATCGATTTCTTCTCGACCGGAATAACCAAGTCGTCAATACCGATCGAGACACCAGCGCGAGTAGCGAAACTAAAGCCGGTGTACATCAGTTTGTCGGCAAAAATAACCGTGTGCTTCAGACCCAGCAAGCGATAGCAGCTGTTAATCAGCTTAGAGATCGACTTCTTATTGAGCTCGGTGTTAACCAAAGCGAATGGCAGGCCTTCGGGCAGAATTTCTGCCAACAAGGCACGGCCAACCGTGGTTTCAACGACCTGTCGAACCTTATTACGCTCACCATTTTCACTGATTTCGACCTGGTCAAGGCGAACCTTAACTTTGGCGTGCAATTGCACCACACGTGAATCGTAGGCGCGGCGAACTTCAGCGATATTGGCAAACACCATGCCCTCGCCTTGCTTGTTCTCCAGCGCACGGGTGATGTAGTACAGGCCCAAAACAACGTCTTGAGTCGGAACGATAATCGGCTCACCGTTGGCCGGCGATAGGATGTTGTTCGAAGACATCATCAAGGCGCGGGCTTCAAGCTGCGCTTCAATCGACAGCGGCACGTGAACGGCCATCTGGTCACCGTCGAAGTCGGCGTTGAACGCAGTACAGACCAGCGGATGCAGCTGGATAGCCTTACCTTCAATCAATACCGGCTCGAACGCCTGGATACCCAAGCGATGCAAGGTTGGCGCACGGTTCAGCAGTACCGGATGCTCACGAATGACTTCTTCGAGAATGTCCCAGACAACCGCTTCTTCACGCTCAACCAGCTTCTTCGCCGCTTTGATCGTCGAGGCTAAGCCCATACGTTGCAGACGGGCGAAAATAAACGGCTTGAACAATTCCAGAGCCATTTTCTTCGGCAAACCGCACTCGTGCAGACGCAAGGTCGGGCCGACCACGATGACCGAACGGCCTGAGTAGTCAACGCGCTTACCGAGTAAGTTCTGGCGGAAACGACCTTGCTTGCCCTTGATCATATCGGCCAAGGATTTCAACGGACGCTTGTTAGTACCGGTGATCGCACGACCGCGACGGCCGTTGTCCATCAGGGCATCAACAGATTCTTGCAACATGCGTTTTTCGTTGCGCACGATGATGTCCGGAGCATTGAGCTCAAGCAGTCGGCGCAAACGGTTGTTACGGTTAATAACGCGACGGTACAAATCATTCAGATCAGATGTTGCGAATCGACCGCCATCCAGCGGAACCAACGGACGCAAATCCGGCGGCAGAACCGGCAATACAGTCAACACCATCCATTCCGGACGGTTGCCTGAATCCAGGAATGCTTCCATCAACTTAATGCGCTTGGTTAAGCGCTTGAGCTTGGTTTCCGAGTTGGTCGACGCAATGTCTTCTTTGAGCTGAGTGATCTGATATTGAAGATCAATCGTACGCAGCAAGTGGAAGATGGCCTCGGCACCCATCAGGGCATCAAAGTCATCACCGTGTTCCTGACGAGCCTGCATGAACTGTTCTTCGTTCATCAGCATGCCGCGTTCAAGTGGGGTCAAGCCCGGCTCGATGACCACGAATGCCTCAAAATAAAGGATGCGTTCGATATCACGCAGGGTCATATCCAGCATTAAGCCGATGCGCGACGGCAGCGACTTCAAGAACCAGATATGCGCAACCGGACTGGCCAGATCAATGTGACCCATGCGCTCACGACGAACTTTCGCCAGAGTCACTTCGGTGCCGCACTTTTCGCAAACCACGCCGCGATGCTTCATGCGCTTGTACTTACCGCACAAGCACTCATAGTCCTTGATCGGTCCAAAAATGGACGAGCAGAACAGACCGTCACGCTCAGGTTTGAACGTGCGGTAGTTAATCGTTTCCGGCTTTTTGACTTCGCCAAAAGACCAGGAACGAATCAGATCTGGCGACGCCAGGCCGATTTTGATGCTGTCAAAATCGAGCGTGGGGCGCTGCTGATTAAAGAGGTTCAATAAATCTTTCATTGGGTAATTCTCCTGTCCTCAGCGTTCGATTAAATTTCTTCCAACTCGATATTGATACCGAGTGAGCGGATTTCTTTAACCAGAACGTTGAAGGATTCCGGCATGCCAGCAACCATTTCATGGTCACCATCGACGATGTTCTTGTACATCTGGTTACGGCCCTGCACGTCGTCAGACTTGACGGTGAGCATTTCTTGCAACGTATACGCTGCGCCGTAAGCTTCAAGTGCCCAGACTTCCATTTCACCGAAACGCTGACCACCGAACTGCGCCTTACCACCCAGCGGCTGCTGCGTAACAAGCGAGTACGGACCAGTTGAACGCGCATGCATCTTGTCGTCGACCAAGTGGTTCAACTTCAGCATATGCATGTAACCAATGGTTACTTTGCGCTCAAATGCTTCGCCAGTGCGACCATCAAACAAGGTCAACTGGGTCTTGGAATCGTTCATCTGCAAGCGCTGTGTGTGCGCTGCATCGGTCGGATAAGCCAATTCAAGCATCGTGCGGATTTCCTGCTCTTGCGCACCATCGAACACCGGAGTTGCCATCGGCACACCGTCAGTCAGATTGCGAGCCAAACGCAGCAACTCATCGTCGCTGAATTCATTCAGGTCAACGCGTTCTGCAGCAATTTTCTTGTCGTGGTTATAAATCTGATCAAGGAACTTACGCAGCTCGGCCAACTTAACTTGTTCATCCAGCATGACTTGAATGCGCTGGCCCAGACCCTTGGCGGCGAGGCCAAGATGGGTCTCAAGTACCTGACCGATATTCATACGGCTTGGTACACCCAGCGGATTCAACACGATATCAACGGTCGCGCCGTCGGCCATGTACGGCATGTCTTCAACCGGCACAATGGTTGAAACAACACCCTTGTTACCGTGACGTCCGGCCATCTTGTCACCCGGCTGGATGCGACGCTTAACGGCAAGGTAAACCTTGACCATCTTCAGAACGCCCGGGGCAAGATCGTCGCCCTGAGTGATCTTGGCACGTTTGTCAGCAAAGCGTTTTTCGAACTCGGCCTTATGCGCTTCAATTTGTTTCTGCGCACGCTCAATAGCTTCCGAGGCGTCCTCATCCTTCATGCGGATCGAGAACCACTCGTCTTTCTTCAGAGTATTCAAATACTCATCGGAAATCGCGGTGCCCTTCTTCAGCGCTTGCGGACCACCGTTAGCAACTTTATTTAGCAGTTGCGAACGCAGACGCATGTAAATCGCGCCTTCGAGAATGCGGAACTGATCGTCAAAGTCTTTCTTTACGCGCTTAACTTCAGCGTCTTCAATTTGCTTGGCGCGCTTGTCTTTCTCGATGCCATCGCGGGTAAAGACCTGGACGTCAATAACCGTACCGTCCATACCCGGCGGAACGCGTAGCGAACTATCCTTAACGTCGGACGCTTTTTCGCCGAAGATCGCACGCAGCAGTTTTTCTTCCGGGGTTAGCTGGCTTTCGCCTTTCGGCGTTACCTTACCAACCATGATGTCGCCCGAACGCACTTCTGCACCGATATAAACGATGCCCGACTCATCGAGACGATTCAGCGCCTGCTCGGAGACGTTCGGGATATCGGCAGAAATCTCTTCCGGTCCCAGTTTCGTGTCACGCGCAACGCAGGTCAGCTCTTCAATGTGGATCGTGGTGTAACGATCTTCTTCAACAACACGCTCAGACAGCAAGATGGAGTCTTCGAAGTTGTAACCATTCCACGGCATGAATGCGACCAGCATGTTTTGTCCAAGCGCCAGCTCACCGATATCGGTGGACGGGCCGTCGGCCAACACATCGCCGCGGGCAATGACATCACCCACGTTCACCAGCGGACGCTGGTTAATACAGGTGTTCTGGTTGGAACGGGTGTACTTGATCAGCGTGTAGATATCGACGCCAGCATCGTTATCACCGACTTCTGATTCATTCGCCCGGACCACAATACGACCAGCATCAACCTGATCAACAACACCGCCACGGCGGGCGTTCACAGTTACACCGGAGTCACGCGCAACAGCACGTTCAATACCGGTACCTACCAGCGGCTTCTGCGCACGCAAGGTCGGTACAGCCTGACGTTGCATGTTGGCACCCATCAAGGCGCGGTTTGCGTCATCGTGCTCAAGGAACGGAACCAACGCGGCAGCGACCGAAACCGACTGCATGGGCGAAACGTCCATGTAGTGAATTTCCGAAGGAGCCTTCAGCAATGCTTCGCCCTGGAATCGGCAAGTTACAAACTCAGCAGAGAATGCACCATTCTTTTCCAGCTCGGCGTTGGCCTGAGCAATAACAAAATCTTGCTCTTCAATCGCCGACAAGTAATCAACGGTGTCGGTTACTTTGCCGTTCACCACTTTGCGGTACGGCGTCTCGAGGAAGCCATAACGGTTGGTGCGGGCATAGACCGCCAACGAGTTGATCAAACCAATGTTCGGACCTTCCGGCGTTTCGATCGTACAAACGCGGCCGTAATGGGTCGGGTGAACGTCGCGGACCTCGAAGCCTGCACGCTCACGGGTCAAACCACCCGGTCCAAGAGCCGACACGCGGCGCTTATGAGTTACTTCCGACAGCGGATTGTTCTGATCCATAAATTGCGAGAGCTGCGAGGAACCGAAGAACTCTTTGATCGCGGCAGCCACTGGCTTAGCGTTAATCAGTTCTTGCGGGGTCAGGCCTTCGCTTTCTGCCAGGCTCAAACGTTCTTTGACGGCACGCTCAACACGAACCAGACCAACGCGGAATACGTTTTCGGCCATTTCGCCCACTGAGCGAACGCGACGGTTACCCAGGTGATCGATATCATCGACAACGCCACGGCCATTGCGAATTTCGCAAAGGGTGGTCATCACATCGAGGATGTCCGAGCCATCGGTGAACTCTTCGCGCAGACGAACGGATTCAGCCTCATTACGCTCAGCAAAATATTTTGAATCATAAAGAACCGGAGCACCGGTCGTGTCGCGACGGCCAACACGGCGGTTGAACTTCATGCGACCAACGGCCGACAAGTCGTATCGCTCAAAGGTGAAGAACAAGTTGTGGAACAGGTTCTGTGCAGCATCTTTGGTCGGCGGCTCGCCCGGACGCATCATGCGGTAAATCTCTACCAATGCTTCCAGTTGGGTTGTCGTTGTATCGACGCGCAAGGTATTCGAGATGAATGCGCCGCGATCCAGATCATTGACCCAGATGGTGCCGAAGCTCTCAATGCCCGCTTTGCGCATCTTGGCTAAAGTTTCTTCAGTGATCTCGTCGTTTGCTGCAACCAGCAACTCACCCGTTTTGGTATCAACCAAATCATGGGCAATGATCCGACCAATCATGTAGTCATCAGGCACTTCCAAGGACTTAATCTTGGCTTGCTCCAACTGACGCACGTGACGCGCAGTAATACGCTTGTTCGCTTCGACCAGGACTTTGCCATCGGCAACCAGATCAAAGTTCAGGGTTTCGCCGCGCAGGCGCTCGGCCACCAAATCGAGTTCAGCGCTGTCTTTTTTGTTCAACGAGAAGGTGTTGATCTCGAAGAACTTGGATAGCATTTCTTGGTTGTTGTAACCCAATGCGCGCAGCAGAATGGTCGCCGGAATCTTACGACGGCGATCGATTCGGCAGAACAGACCATCTTTCGGGTCAAACTCGAAGTCGAGCCATGAACCGCGATACGGAATGATGCGGGCGCTATACAGCAGCTTGCCGGAACTATGTGTTTTGCCACGGTCGTGGTCAAAGAACACGCCGGGTGAGCGATGCAACTGGGAAACAATTACGCGCTCAGTACCGTTAATGATGAAGGTACCGTTGTCGGTCATGAGCGGCATTTCGCCCATGTACACTTCTTGTTCCTTCACATACTTCACGGCCTTGTTCGAAGACTCACGATCGTAGATGACCAGACGGACCGTGACACGCAGCGGCGCACCGTAGCTCAACCCGCGGTTATGACATTCGCGAACATCAAACGGCGGTTCGCCGAGACGATAGCTAACGTATTCCAGCGCAGCGTTGCCTGAGTAGCTGGAAATTGGAAATACTGATTTTAATGCAGCGTGCAGACCTTGATCGAAGCGTTTGCCTGGATCAGTACCGTCCTGCAGAAATTCCCGGTATGAGTCGAGCTGGATAGCCAGCAAATAAGGAACGTCCAGTACGGCACGTCGCTTGCTAAAGTCTTTACGGATTCTTTTCTTCTCAGTAAAGGAGTAGTTCATTTTTTGCTACCGCCTCAAATATATCGGCCGACAAGGCCATTCGTGGGATTCGGGATTCGGGAATGAAGACGAGTTTTGAACCTGCATTCCCGAAGCTCGTGAAACAAACACATCTGGGCCGGGGGTAAAGCCCCCAGCCCGGATGGTTGAAGTGCGAGAAAATCTCGCAATTCGAGCTTACTTAAGTTCAACCTGAGCGCCAGCGGCTTCCAGATCTTTCTTGAACTTATCAGCGTCAGCTTTAGAAGCTGCTTCTTTAACGGTTTGCGGTGCGCCTTCAACCAGGTCTTTGGCTTCTTTCAAGCCCAGACCGGTGATTGCACGTACAACCTTAATTACTTCAACTTTCTTTTCGCCGCATGCTTTGAGCACGACGTCGAATTCAGTCTTTTCTTCAACAGCAGCAGCGGCAGCAGCCGGGCCTGCAGCAGCTGCAACAGGGGCAGCGGCGGACACGCCAAACTTTTCTTCCATTGCTTTAACCAGCTCCATCACCTCTACGAGGGTCTTGCCGGCGATCGCTTCGATGATTTGATCGTTAGTAAGAGACATTGTTTTTTCCTCTGAAAATACGGCTAAAAATTAATAAGTACCGATTGGCGAACACGCCGATTAAGCTGCTTTCTGCTGGCCGACTGCACTAAGCGCACGAGCAAGCTGGGTAGCAGGCTCTGCGGTAACGCGGACGAACATCGTAGCGGGCTGAATCATAACGTTGAGCAACATAGACAACGCCTGATCGCGGGTCGGCAGGGATGCCAGGACATCTACGTGAGTGCCCGGGTACATCTTTCCACCGATTGCCACAATCTTCGGCTGCAGTTTCTCGTTAGCCTTGGCAAATTCCTTGATTAAGCGACCGGCTGCGCCGGGATCTTCTTGCGAGAAGGCGTACAGCAGGGGGCCGGTCAGCGAGGCTTTTACGCACTCGTATTCGGTACCGTCTACTGCGCGTGAAACCAAGGTGTTCTTCGCTACTTTGAGAAACACACCTGATTCACGTGCCTTCTTACGCATGTCGGTCAATTGCTCGACCGTCAATCCCGCGTATTCGGAAGCCACCAGGGACATCGCCTGAGAGGCCACATTCGCCAGTTCGGCTACCACTTCTTGCTTCTGGGTCAAATTGAGCGCCATTTGCATCCTCCGAACTGAACTCCGCCCCGGGCTCCAAGCCCTTGGACGGTCCTAAAATCGACATCATCCCTGATGCCGGGAAGTCACCTGACTTCCTTCGGTGGCCGTTTCCAGAAAATTCCGGAAGGGCAGCACCATCTACGCAGGCCCTTATTCTTATGCAGAATGAGGATTAAGCGATTCCGCTTCTATCGACGCGATTCCCTGCCAGTCGTGCCTCCATGCCCGACGTCGATAGGCGCAAACCGCACCTGCGGTCTTTGATGGCCCCTGCGTTAATCCGAAGATCATCACAGGCGCCCTCAAATAGATCCCCGGATCCGCAGATCCGGGTTAAAACTTATTTCGCCAAAGTCAGCGATGATTGGTCGATGACGACACCGACACCCATCGTCGAGCTCAGCGAAATTTTCTGCAGGTAATGCCCTTTCGAAGTTGAAGGCTTGGCCTTCACCAAATCCGCCAACAAGGCATGCAGATTGTTCTTGAGCGCTTCGGTATCAAAGCTGGCTTTGCCGATGGTGCAATGAATGATGCCGCCCTTATCCGTGCGGTAACGCACCTGACCGGCTTTTGCGTTCTTCACAGCTTCTGCCGGATTAGCACTCACGGTGCCAACCTTCGGGTTCGGCATCAGGCCACGCGGGCCGAGTACCGTACCGAGCTTACCGACAACGCGCATCGCATCCGGGGTCGCAATAACTACATCATAGTTAAGGTCACCGGCTTGCATTGCTTCAGCCAACTCGTCCATACCGACCGCTTCCGCGCCAGCTGCTTTTGCTTCGTCGGCTTTGGAGCCGGCCGGGCAGAAAACGGCAACGCGTACGCTTTTACCGGTACCGGCCGGCAACACGGTTGAGCCGCGAACCTGCTGGTCAGACTTTTTGGCGTCGACACCGAGACGTACGGATACGTCAACCGACTCTACGAACTTAACTTTGGAATTATTTTTGATGATGGCCAGAGCCTCATCAAGCGAATAGGCCTTACCCGGAACAACGGTGCTCTGGATCGCCTTATAACGTTTACCCATCTTTGCCATATCAGATCTCCGTTTCCAGACCCATACTGCGAGCAGAACCCGCAATAGTACGAACAGCCGCATCTAAGGATGCCGCGGTGAGATCCGGTTCCTTTGCCTTGGCAATTTCTTCCAGCTGCTTGCGGGAAACCTTGCCGACCTTTTCAGTGTTCGGACGCTTGGAGCCCGATTTGATGCCCGCAGCCTTCTTCAACAGAATTGAAGCTGGCGGGGTCTTGGTGATAAAGGTAAAGGTACGATCCGAATAAGCCGTGATTACGCACGGAATCGGCAGACCAGGTTCGAGCTTCTGCGTAGCCGCATTAAACGCCTTACAGAACTCCATAATATTCAAACCGCGCTGACCCAGCGCCGGACCTACCGGCGGTGACGGGTTAGCCTGACCGGCTTTAACCTGCAATTTAATATAACCAACGACTTTCTTTGCCATTGTCTTTCTCCGGGTTCAAACGCCTGTCACACAGGCTCCCCATTGAGCTGAAGAAAACACGCGCTTCAGCGTCACGCTTAAATCAGGCTTTTTCTACCTGACCAAATTCCAAATCAACCGGCGTTGAACGACCGAAGATCATTACTGCAACGCGAATTCGGCTGCGATCGTAATTCACTTCCTCTACAACGCCATTGAAATCATTGAATGGGCCTTCGGTGACACGCACCAACTGACCCGCTTCAAACAACACTTTCGGACGCGGCTTCTCAACACCTTCTTGAACCCGCGCCAAAATTACATCTGCTTCGCTGTCTTTAATCGGCAGCGGACGTTCGTTGGTACCACCAATGAAGCCCAGAACTTTCGGTGTCTCTTTGATTAAGTGCCAGCATTCGCTGTCGATACGCGGGATACCCGCCTCATCGGTGGTTTCAATTTGAACCAACACATAGCCCGGGAAAAACTTACGCTCAGACTTACGCTTCTGGCCCGCACGCATTTCCACTACTTCTTCGGTCGGCACCAACACTTCGCCGAATTTATCTTGCATGCCCAGCCGCTCAATCCGCGAGGTAAGCGCCTGCGATACTTTATTCTCAAAGCCCGAGTAGGCTTGTACGACATACCAACGTTTCATCGTCTCTCCCTAACTCAGCTGCCAAGCACAAACCGAATAACAAACGAAATACCCCAATCAAAAAGCGCTAAAAGCAGGCTTATGATGGTCACCACAATCAGCACCATAATGGTGGTCTTGCGGGTTTCGTCATGGGTCGGCCACACAACTTTGCGTAACTCAAATAACGACTCAGACATAAACTCCTGAGCGTCACGTCCTTTCGCGGTGAACAACCAAACTGCAACCGAAGCGATGGTCGACAAGATCACCACCAGAACTCGAATAGGCGTCGCCCACTCGAGCAGGTAATAACCGGCAATACCACCCGCTAAAATCGCTGCAGCAAGCGCATACTTTGCGTAATCAGCCGCGCTAGTACCACTTTCAACTTGTTCAAGCTTCGTTTTCATTTACATCCTGAGCCGAATCATTAAGACCTCGGCAATTTCAGTGGCACGCCAGGAGGGACTTGAACCCCCAACCTGCGGTTTTGGAGACCGCTGCTCTGCCAATTGAGCTACTGGCGTACGTATTTTTTAAAACAGCGATGGCGGACCGTTATGGTCCGCCATATTTTTACCGGTCGCGATTGCGGCTAACGACTTAATTCGATTACTCAATAACCTTAGCTACCACGCCGGCGCCGACGGTACGGCCACCTTCACGA
>CBDUOG010000044.1:0-15081 GCA_965368785.1 uncultured Gammaproteobacteria bacterium
TTAGCAGCATCAGGCTGGGTCTGGTGAAGTGTTCGATAGCCCACCGGACTCCTTCCCGGCCAGATCCGGAAGCCTTCTCCCCACCGTATGGCATGGAATCTACGCGGACGCTGGGTATGTCGCCGATAACGACCGCGCCGACCTCCAGAGCATCCCAAGCCCGATGCGCCAGATGGATATCGTCAACAAAAACGCCCGATTGCAAGCCGTAGTCACTGGCATTTACTTGGGTCAGGGCATCATCAAAATCATCGAACGGGGTAAGGGTGACTACCGGCCCAAATGCTTCCTGACAGTTCAGGGGGTGGTCGAGGGCTACGTTTTGCAGCACCGCGGCTTGCAGCATGTTGCCGCTTCGCTGGCCTCCGCACAGCAGTTCGGCACCCGCTTGCACAGCGCTTTGAATCCATTGCTCAACACGCTCTGCGGCGGCCTGGGAAATCATCGGTCCGACCACGGTAGATTCATCCCGCGGATCGCCATGGGCTAACGTCTCACTGGCCTTGATGATCAATTTGCTCAACGCTGCGTAGATCGAGCGGTGAATTAGAACGCGTTGCACGCTAATGCAGCTTTGCCCGGACTGGTAAAAGCTGCCGGTGATCAGGCGCTTGGCAATATGCTCCAAATTCTGGCTCTGGTCTGCGGCCACAATACACGCTGCGTTGCCACCCAGTTCGAGAATCACCTGCTTCTTGCCCGCGCGCTTTTTCAATTCCCATCCGGTAGGGCCGCCGGTGAAGCTAAGTAAGGCGATTCGCTCGTCCTCAACCAGCGCGCTTGCGTCCTCATTGCGACAGGGAAGAATTGAAAATGCGCCAGCAGGCAGCCCGGAGCGGGCCAACACATCGCCAAGCATCAGGGCGCTCAATGGCGTTTCCAAGGCTGGTTTGACGATGAACGGGCAGCCCGCAGCAATGGCCGGAGCGACTTTATGTGCGATTAAATTGAGCGGAAAATTGAACGGCGTAATAAAACTGCATACGCCCACCGGCACCCGGCGAACCAGGCCTTGATAGCCATTCGCCCGTTCTGAGATTTCTAGATCCAGGTACTCACCGTGAATTTGGTCGCAAGCGCTGGCGGCCAGACGGAATGTGTCGATGAGTCGGCTGACTTCGCCGCGCGCCTCGCTAATTGGCTTACCGGCTTCATCGCACAGGGTCTGAGCAATCGCATCTGCGTTTGTTTTAAATTCGGCCAGACAAAATTCGAGGATCTCGCGACGTTGCCATGCTTTTAGTTCGCGCATACTTTGCCGTGCTGCGTGGGCTCGGCTGATTGCCTGTGCCACCTGCGACTTATCGGCTAAGTAAATTTGCTCGAGCTGTGCGCCATCAAATTTGCGCGACACTTTGAGCGTATCGCTGCCTGAGCACCCTTGGTTTGCTAGAAGAAACTGTCGAGTCATTTGTGCCGTCCGATTATTCGTCTGTGCTGCGAGATGCGACTACGCGAAGGTCCAGTTCGCCGTCTTTTAGTTGGGCGCTCAGTACAGTCTGGACGGGGGCTTGTCGTATGCTGCGGATCAACTGGCCATCCGGGTCTCGCAAAATGCTATAGCCACGCGCAACCGTGGCAAGCGGGCTGAGGCTTTCCAGCGCGCGGACCCAGTTGAGCATCTGTTGTCTGGAGTTTTGCAGCTTATGCTCGATAAGTTGAGGTAAGCGTTGCGATAGCTGAGCCATGCGGCTTTTGTACAGGGCTAATAAATTGCCGGGGTATTGAGCTGTGAGTCTGCCTTTGTTCTGGGAAAAGGCGATCTGCCTTGCCGAGAGCACTCTTTCCAGACTGAGCTGACAGCGCTGCCGCTTTGACTGCAACTCACGGGCAATAAGCTGGAGCCGACGCTCGGGGTGCTGATTGCTTAAACTCATATATGCACGGTCTAAGGTCTGTTGACGCTCGCGCAGGGATCGCTGGATGTGTGTATGCAAAAAGTCGGCGGCGTGCTGCAGTCGCTTGCGCATGGCAGCTTGATCGGGGACTAATAGCTCAGCCGCTGCCGAAGGGGTCGGGGCGCGTAAATCGGCGGCAAAATCACATAAGGTGAAATCTACTTCATGGCCTACCGCGGAAATAATCGGGATGGCCGATTGGGCAATTTTCCTTGCCAGCATTTCATCATTAAAAGGCCACAAGTCCTCAAGCGAGCCACCGCCACGGGTGATAAGCAAGGCATCGTAGCGATTACTGTCAATGGCGCCCTGCAGGGCGCTTAGGATTTGCGGGGCTGCCTCTTTGCCCTGTACGGGTATCGCAATCACCTCAAATTGTTGCAAGGGCCAACGGCGCGCAATGACGCTGATGACGTCCTGCAAAGCAGCGCCGCTGGGCGAGGTGAGAATTCCCAGCCTTTTAACCGGCATCGGCACGGTTTTTTTGCGGGCTGAGTCAAATAATCCTTCCAGCTGCAGTTTTTGTTTGAGTGCTTCAAAGGCCCTGCGTAGCGCCCCTTCGCCGGATTCTTCCATCTGCTCAACAATCAGCTGATAGTCGCCGCGCGGCTCATAAAGGCTGATTCGCCCGCGCACCAGAACCTGCTGTCCGTCTTTGGGGTTAAAGCGAAGGCTCGATGCTTTTTGCCGGAAGAAGGCACAGCGCACCTGGGCGCGGTCATCTTTGAGGGTGAAATACATGTGCCCGGAGGCCGGCCGCGCAAAATTGCTGATTTCCGCTTCCAGCCAAATTTGACCCAGGCCCGATTCCAGCAGGTCGCGGGCGAGGGCATTTAGCTGGGCCGGGCGTAATATTTGTCTGGAATCGATGGAATCAGTCATTATTAGCGTTCAATTGGAATGTCTCGGAGTGCAAAGGCCGCGAGTTCAGGCGGGAGCAACACATGAGTGCAGTTTACCTAGGATTGGCAAAACTACCGAATACATCGGCAAATTATGCATTGCCGTTTGAACCGACTACCGCAGGTGTTGACTCATGGATGCGCAAGCTACCTGCGAGCGACCCGGATGAGGTGCGTCAGGCGCTGCTTGAAGTATTGCAGGCTTTAGCCAGTAGTAATTTCAGCCCAAAGCTGCGCACGCGGATGTTGAGTCAAATGCGCCAATTAATCAGCAGGTGCGCAATGGTCACCTTGAGGCAGTATAGAAATAAGCCCCTTCCGCTATCAGCTGATTTACATGGGCTCGCTGCTGATCTGGTGCATATCTATGCGCTTCTGGGCGAAAACTATCGTCTTGCCGCGGCACAATGGTGCGCACCCGAAGGCCGTGTTTCCTGGCTCAGGTCGCGGTCAGTTCGTAACGCATTGGCGCGAGCGGTGGAAAACTATGCCAATGCGCAGGCTGAATCATGGCGGGTTTATCAAACGGCGCCAGCCGGTGTGTTGGATGGGCTGCAACTATGTGCCCAGTTTGCTATTGAAGTCGGCTTGGGTGATCAGGTTCTGGCTACGGGCCTGGATCTTCGCGCGCGCTACGTTCAGTCGATGCTGGTCGCGCAATTAAGCCCGATGAATTTCAACCGCGACGAGCAAATACTAGTATGGGAAATTACTGGCGCAATGGCGCCTGCATGCACCCTCATGCGACAAGCCGACGGCCTGCATAGTATTGATCTTGCATCGCTGGGTGTATCAGCAATCACCGACTCGCTGCACTGGAAATATTTGAATGCCGATCCTTTCCTCAATGCGATATCCGAAGCCTTGCAGGCCGAGCAGCAGGATGTCGAACCCGATCAGCCGGTTTTGAAGACGGCCAATACGACCCTCGGTCCGAGCTCAGTGGCACTGTTGCGTAAACTGCGCGCCGGATTGTTGAAAAAGTCGGAACGGCATTACTCCAGGCTGCAGGGCGGTAATACCGTTGCGACGGCGCTCGGTCTTATTGGCGCCCATTTTTATGCTGCAGGTGAACAGGGTTTTGCCCAGTTCGCGCGGGAATTGATCAAGACCTATTCGCTTGAGCACGACACCCTGATGCTGACTGACCTAGCGGCTGCGCTTTATCGACCCGGTCGATTTATTGCTCAGGTCATCGACCACAGCCTGTCAGGATATTGCCTGCAATGGGCAAGCGCTAAGGATTTGAGTATACGAACCGGCGGCCTGGTCGCGATCGATTTGGACGATGATGGGTCTCAGTCGACTTGGCTTCTTTCGGTCGTGCGTTGGATTCGATACCTGGAAGACGGTCGGGTGCTGGCTGGTGTCGAGCTATTGAGCCGGCAGGCTTATCCGGTGGCTCTATTGCAAAATGGCGATGCCGCTTATCGTGCGCTCGAGATCCGCCTGATCGACGGTGAGGCCGACTGGCATTACCTGGTGCAAGGTGAGTTAAGCGTCGATACTGAGTTCACTTTATTGCGCTCACCGGATATTTTCGATTCGCCCCTTGCGCGAGCCAGTGTTGAGAAGATAACTAAGCTTCAGGATATTGAGCGTCTGGGCGACTATCATCTATATCGCAGACCTTCAGCAAAAGCTGTTGCCGAACCAGAACTTTAGCGATTCAGGATTTTTAAATGACTCAAGCGTGCGCAAATCCACGACGGGATACCGATCTGGTTCGAGTGGGTTCGATATTGGTCGGCGGGTCGGCACCTATTGTCGTGCAGTCGATGACCAACACCGACACGGCAGATATTGAAGGCACGACGAAACAAATTGCCGAGTTATGGCGGGCCGGTTCTGAGTTGGTCCGGGTCACCGTGAATAACGCGCCTTCGGCCGCAGCCGTTCCAAGGATTCGTGATCGATTAGAAATGATGGGCGTGTCGGTGCCGATTATCGGAGACTTTCATTACAACGGCCATCAGCTGCTCCAAGATGAGCCAGCCTGCGCTGAAGCCTTAGCGAAGTACCGGATTAATCCGGGCAATGTGGGTTTCGGCCGCAAAAGAGACATTCAATTTTCATCGATTATTGAAAAAGCGATGGAGTACGACAAACCGGTGCGCATTGGCGTGAACTGGGGTTCGCTTGATCAAACACTGGCTATCGCATTGATGGATGAAAATGCTCAGCGCGCCGAACCCTGGGAGGCGACACATGTGCTGCGCGAAGCTCTGGTCCGGTCAGCGCTGGATTCAGCACAGCGTGCTGTTGAGCTTGGTATGGGGTCCAATCGAATTATTCTTTCTGCAAAAGTTTCTGGCGTTCAAGAATTGATTGCGGTCTATCGTGATTTAGCATCTCGATCCAATCACGCCTTGCATTTGGGTCTAACTGAGGCAGGCATGGGCAGTAAGGGCACGGTGGCATCCAGTGCCGCGCTGGCGGTGTTGTTGCAAGAAGGTATTGGCGACACCATCCGGATTTCACTGACCCCGGAGCCCGGCCAATCGCGTACGCAGGAAGTCATTATCGCCCAGCAGTTATTGCAAACCATGGGTCTGCGCGCATTCGCGCCATTGGTGACCGCATGCCCCGGCTGCGGTCGTACGACCAGCGAGTTCTTTCAAGTATTGGCGCAGAAAGTGGAAGAGCACGTGCGCGCTAAAATGCCCGAATGGAAACTAGCGCATCCGGGCGTAGAGAATTTAAGTCTGGCGGTGATGGGTTGCATTGTTAATGGGCCCGGCGAGTCTCGCCACGCCAATATTGGCATTTCCCTGCCCGGCACGGGCGAGGCACCGAGCGCACCGGTGTTTATTGATGGCGAAAAGGCAGTGACGCTCAGGGGCGAAAATATTGCCGATGAATTTCTGTTAGTGATCGATAAATATGTCGCGCAAAAATATCGCTGAATACATTAGTTGCGCCGACAAATTTTATCCGCAATAAAAAACGGCACCCGAGGGTGCCGTTCTTGTTTTTCGTATAGCAATAAATTACCAGATGCGGACACGTTCTTCCGGCGGCAAATACAGTGCATCGGTGGGCTGGATATCAAATGCCTTGTACCACTCTTCCATGTTGCGCAGTGGGCCATTCACGCGATAATGCGGCGGTGAATGCGGGCCCGTTTTGACTTGATTGATCATCGCTTCATCACGGTATTTGCTTTGCCACACTTGAGCCCAAGCCAGGAAGAAGCGCTGGTCGCCCGTGAGGCCGTCAATAACCGGTGCCTCTTCGCCGTTCAACGACATCTTATAGGCCGTATACGCCATCGACAGACCGCCTAAGTCCCCGATGTTTTCACCCATTGCCAGTTGCCCATTTACGCAATGACCCTCGATGGGGCAGTACTGGTCGTACTGTGCGCCCAGGGTGCTTGTGCGTTTTTCAAACCGGGCGCGATCCTCGTCGGTCCACCAGTTGCGCTGCACGCCAGCCCAATCCGATTTGGAGCCCTGGTCGTCAAAGCCGTGGCCCATTTCATGACCAATTACGCCGCCGATGGCGCCGTAGTTAACGGCGGGGTCTGCACCCATATCAAAGAATGGCGCTTGCAAGATGGCCGCCGGGAAAACGATCTCATTGAAGCTCGAGTTGTAATAGGCATTTACGGTCTGCGGGGTCATAAACCACTCGTCTTTGTCCGTAGGCTTATTCAGGCGCGATAATTGATCCGCAATCTCAAAGTTGCGGCTGGCAATCGCGTTGGCGATCAGGTCGTCCGCAACAATTGTCAGGCCTGAATAGTCGCGCCATTTGTCTGGATAACCAATTTTGGGACGGAAGCTTTCAAGCTTCTTATAAGCTTCAGCCTTCGTATCAGCCCCCATCCAATCGAGATTTTCGACATTTTGACGAAGTGCTTTGCGCAAGTTCTCAACCAGATCATTCATTTGTGCTTTGGCTTCAGCGGGGAAGTGTTTGGCTACGTATATCTGGCCAATAGCTTCGCCCAACGCACTACTTGTGGCACCGACGCCACGCTTCCATAGATCGCGTTGCGCTTGCTGGCCGGAAAGGATCTTTCCGCTGAATTCAAAATTTGCCTGATCGATTTCCTCGGTTAAGAGACCGGCGTGATTTTCAATGGCATGAAAGCTCAGATAATCGCGCCAAACGGCAACAGGCGTGTCATTGATGACTTTGATGATCGGTGAAATGGCACTGGGCGTGCTCATGTTCACTTCTTCCGGTAATTCGCTGATGCCGGCTGAGTTGAAATGCAGTTGCCAGTTATAGCCCGGAAATACTTCGCTGAGCTCCGCAAACTTCATTAAATTATAGGTTTTGTCGCGGTCACGACGCTCGGTGCGGTCCCAGTGTTGCTCGGCAATCGCCGTCTCAAGTTTCATGATGGCTGCGGCTGCAGTTTTTGCGCGCTCGCTATCGTATCCGGCAAAGCCCAGCATGCGCTCGATGTGCGCTACATAAGCGGCTCGAATTGTTTGGAAGCGATCGGCGGGGTTGAAGTAGAAATCCTTATCGGGCAAGCCTAAGCCGCCATGGCCGAGGCTCAACAAGTGACGGTCGGGGTTTTTACGATCGATTCCGATACCGCCGCCGAGTGGCGAATTGGTGCCATCAGTAAAAGCTGAGCCGAATGCGGCGGTCAATTGATCGATGTCTTCGATAGCTGCGATTTTGCTCAGCAGGGGTTGCAGCGGAGCAATGCCTTTGGCGTTGCGTGCTTCAACATTCATGTAACTGTTGTAGTAATCACGAATCTTCTGTTCGACAGATCCGGAAGCCGCTTCGCTAGCAGAAAGCTCTTCGATAATAGCTTTTACATGGTCCTCAGATCGTTCGCGCAGCTTGTCAAAAGAGCCAAATCGAGTTTGATCATCGCGCAGCTGATAGGTCTTTTGCCAGGTTCCGGTTGCGTAGAGATAGAAGTCGTCACCGGGTTTGACCGTGGCATCGCCTGAAGTCAGATCAAGACCGAATGCGCCGAGCTCAGGTGCCGGTGGCGGAGTGGCCTCGGGCGTTTTGGAACAGGCGGCAAGTAAGGCGATTGCAAGGCCGGTGGCCAAAAGTGACTTCTTCATAAGCTCTCCAATAAATAAGAAACTAAGCTGCAGTGGTTCGCAACATTAACCTTCTACCCTATCAGTGAATACAAGTTTGGCATGTGCCAAAGGTCCTGATCGCGCCCGGTACCGGCGTCGCGATTGGCTCCCAGACCCTATTCGAGTTTGTGAGGCTAGTCCTTACGCTGAACAGCGCGTACTATTTCTGAAAATTTCGCTGACGGCCTTTATATGGATGACTCGCGTGCCTCGGAATCGCTACCGCGCAAGCTCGGGTTTTTCGGCTTGTGGCTGCTGGTCGTCAATGGATTGGTGGGCGCCGGAATATTTGGACTGCCGGCCGGCGCTGCAGCCTTGGCTGGCACATACAGCCCCTTAATATTCGTGCTGTGTGCGTTATTAATACTGCCGGTCATGCTGTGTCTGGCCGAGCTGGCTTCTTACTACAACGCAACAGGCGGGCCGATCCGATATGTGACCGATGCCTTCGGCCGCTTTGCCGGCTTCCAGGTTGGCTGGGTGTTTTACATTGCCCGCTTAATTGCGTTCTCTGCTAATAGCGTTTTACTTGTCGATAGCCTAGCTTTTTTCTGGCCCGAGGCCGGGCAGGGACCGGGGCGCTTGCTTGCCCTCGCACTTATTTGCGGATCGCTGACGATAATTAATGTGCTGGGAACAGTCAGTTCGATCCGGGCACTGTCAGCCTTTACGGCGGTTAAGTTTTTGGTGCTATTCGGTTTGGTGATTGCTGCGATCAGCCAGTTCAACTTGCCTAGTCAAAGTGTGTTCAACTCATTGGCTGCCGATCAAATTCAATGGGGCGCGGCGATATTGCTGGTTATTTACGCCTTCGTCGGATTCGAGTCGGCCGTCGTGCCCGCCGGGGAGTCGATAAATCCGAAGCGGGATATGCCCCGATCACTGATTTTGGGCTTGGCCGTGGTCACCGTGCTGTATGTGTCTATCCAGTGGGTCAGCGTGCAATTTTTGCCGGGCCTCGGAGTATCACCCAGTCCCCTGTTGGACTTAGCAAAAGTGTTGTTCGGGCCAGTCGCTGCGATTGTCGTGATGCTTGGCGTGACGGCTTCGATCGGCGGCAATCTAATTAATTCGATGTACACCGCTCCGCGACTGACCTACGCACTGGCACGTGATCGCGATCTACCGGATTGGTTTGCTACTGTGCATGAGCGTTTGCTGACGCCGGCCAATTCAATTGTTTTCTATGGCCTGGCAGCTTTTATATTTGCCGCATTTGGCACATTCATCTGGTTGGCGGCAGCGACCGTTCTTGCACGCTTAGTGGTCTATGTCATGTCCTGCGCCACGGTACCGGTGCTCAGGCCACGGAATACTGGCGCGGATCGGTTTGTGTTGGCAGGTGGATATTCGATTCCGGTGCTGGCAATCGCTGCATGCCTTTGGTTACTTTTTCAAGTCAGTCTCGACTCATTCGTGTTGACCGCTGCGCTTATTGGACTGGGCAGTTTGTTGTATGCCTTCAGTAAATGGCGAGCGGTACGCGACAACGCCTAATTAGCTTCGCCTGCCCGGCGTTCGGATTCGCGCGCGAGCACTGCTTCGCGATGTGCGATGTACAAGTTCGAAAGGAATATTACGATCGCCCCCACGACCAACCACGTTGTTAGTGCCTCGTCGAATAGCAGCATGCCAAATACAGCGACGATGGGCACCTGTAAAAAGCTAACTGAAGTGAGCATGGACGCGTCAGCCATTTTGAGCGCGCGGGTCCAAAACCAGTGACCGCCTGTTCCCAAACCGCCAGCCGCAATAATCCACAGCCAGGTCCAGCCGGTGGGCATTGTCCATACGAATAGGGCAGGTACTAGGCTCATCGGAATCCAGATAAGCGTGGTCCAGACAACGATGGCATCGGGTCGTTCGGTGCGCGAAAGAATTTTTATGCTGACCGTCACGATTGCGCTCATTACCGCGGCGAGCAGCGCTGCCAGGGTGTTGGCGTCGAACTGGTTTCCGGCCGGCTGCATGATGATCAGCACGCCGGCAAAGCCTAAGGCAACCGCAATCCAGCGGCGGATTTTTACGATCTCGCCTAAAAACAATACGGCCATGATGGTTATAAACAGGGGTGTTGAGTAGCTGATCGTGACGGCCTGTGCCAGGGGTAGGTGAGCAATGGCCCAAAACCCGGCGAGCATTCCAACGATGCCAATCAGGCAGCGACCGATATACAGATGGATGCGATCGGTGCGCAAAATCCGGACGCCGTGCGTCATCAGAATAGGCAACGTAAACATAAAGCCAAATAAATTCCGAAAGAACGCCACTTCAAAGGCGTGCAGCTCTTGTGTAGCCAGACGAATAGTCACCGCCATGCAGGCAAACATACAGGTGCTGGCAAACATCATGATCGCCGCTCTGGCGACCGTTGTTTGCATCAACGAGCCGAGTTTTTCAGTGGGCACTGATTTCCTTTGAATCGCTACCGATAATGCGCGGCTCAGGCTCGAGATTGATACCGAACTTTTCGGAGACAGAGCTCATAATTCGCTTAGCCAGATTCAAAATGTCAGATCCAGAGGCGTTGCCGTGATTTACTAAGACCAGAGAATGCTGCGCCGATACGCCCGCATCGCCCTCACGATAGCCCTTCCAGCCGGCCTGCTCAATCAACCAGGCGGCGGAAATTTTTCGTTGGCTCTCGTCACCCGCTGCGAATACCGGCAGATCGGCGAATTTTGTTTTCATCGCTTCGGCAGCCTCGGTGGCGATTTGCGGGTTCTTAAAAAAGCTTCCGGCATTGCCAATGAACGTAGGATTCGGAAGCTTTCGCGATCGGATTCGGGAAATCGCCTCTGCAACGTGTGTTGGTCGCGGATGCGACACTCCCATCGCGTTTAGTTCTTCAATAACGCCGGCGTAGTGCAGCCGCAGTTCGCGCTGACGCGGTAGTCGAAAATTTACCGCAGTAATAATCCGACGCTCGAGGTCTTGCTTAAAGACACTGTCGCGGTAAGAGAATTCGCAGTCGCTTTGCTGGATCTTTCGTGCTTGCCCGGTGCTGCGATCAAATACTTCAACCGACTCGATAAATTCAGCGACTTCGGCGCCGTAAGCGCCGATGTTCTGTATAGGGCATGCACCTACGGTGCCGGGAATCAGCGCCATATTCTCAAGACCGCTAAATCCTTTGCCGACGCTCCAATGCACCAAATCATTCCAGACGACCCCGGCATCTGCCCGGACCATGGCGGTATCGCCATCGTCGTCAACGACGGCGATTTGCGAGCAGGTCATACACAGGGTGAGGCCGGGCACGTCGCCGGCCAGCAAGATGTTGCTACCTTCGCCCAAAACCAATAGCGGCATACTCTGCACCCAGGGCTGTGCCATGAGCTCGGGTAATGCTTCAGCAGCGCGAACATCGGCCATCAGCTCTGCAGTGGCAGACACGCGAAAGGTATTGCGACCCTGCAAAGAGACTTGCTCAGCGAGCCGGAACCCACTCACTTTGCAATGCCTTCGCGGCGTCGGCGGATCGCCTCTATGGATTCCTTAATCAGGTCGGGACCTCGATAAATTAAACCGGAGTAGACCTGAACCAAATTGGCGCCTGCAGCGACTTTCGCTGCCGCATCGGCTCCCGACAAAATTCCGCCGACACCGATAATCGGGATGCTGTCATCTAAACGGCTGCGCAAACGGCGCAACACGGATGTGGACAACTCATACAGGGGCCTGCCGGATAGTCCGCCCGACTCCTTTTGCAACGGATGGCCGACCAGCGCATAGCGCTCAATGGTTGTATTTGTTGCGACGATGCCATCGACTTTTAAATCGTTGAATACCTTGGCCATTGTGTCGATTCCAACCTGATCGAGATCGGGCGCAATTTTGACCAGAAATGGCACGCGTCTGTTGTGCTGCGCGCTGAGGAATTCTTGCGCATCTCGCAATTTCATTATCAGCATGCGCAAGGCAATTTCATTTTGCAGGTCGCGTAGGCCGGCAGTATTCGGCGAAGAGATATTTATCGTAATGTAATCGGCAAGGCGGTAAACCCGGCGCAGACAGTAAAGATAGTCCTCGACCGCCGATTCATTTGGCGTGTCTTTATTCTTACCGATGTTAATGCCGAGTAGGGTTCTGCGCTGGCTCTCGCGGAAAAAACGCGAAGCTTCAACGTTGCGAACCAATTGTTCCACACCCTGATTATTGAATCCGAGCCGATTAATAACGGCATCGTGTTCAGCAATTCGGAACATCCGTGGTTTGGGATTGCCCGGTTGGGCCTTTGGCGTAATTGTACCGATCTCGATGAATCCAAAACCCAACATAGCCAGCGCGTCGATGTATGCGCCATTTTTGTCCAGACCGGCGGCCAACCCGACTGGATTACTAAATTGCAGCCCGAATGCTTTCGTCGGCAGTGGTTTGGGTCGATCAACTAAATACTTAAGCACGCCTGTTCGGTGCGCTGCATTAAGCGTCGCAAGCGTGACGCCATGGGCGCGCTCAGCATCGAGAGCAAATAATAGGGGGCGTAAAAAGGAATACATCCTGTAAGACCAGCAATTTTATCTAAACGAGAGCAACCGCAAACGCGATTGCCAGAGTGTGAATGATCTCAAGCTTTATAGGGTCAAACAAGTAAGTTGGTGTGCGGTCGGATGGATCACGTCAAGCCGCAGCGACTAGTCCCAGAAAGCCGAAGAACAGCACCAGCAAAAAGAACGCCAAAATACATATGCCGATCATCAGATAGCCCAGGATAATACCGGCTACTGCCATGCCATCACCGTCGAGCTGCGGATTGGAACGAATTTCGGCACGCGCCATATGGCCTAGAACAACAGCAACGATAGACGCCAGAAATGGCAGAAAAACCCAGCCCAGAATGCCCAGAACCAGACTCGCAATGGCCAGCCCGCTGGTTGATTGTGGCGCGGTGATCGGCGGATTACTCGGGTTTTGGATTTCTGGTTCCATCAGGTATTTCCTTGATCTAGGTACTTTAATTTCTGGTCAGCTTAGTCGACGAGGGTTTGGCGGGTCGGTATTCGATCCGATAGGCGCTCTACAAAGGATGACATGTTGTATGGTTCGGCCTGAAACAGCTCGAAAGATCGTCCGTTATCGAGAGTTATCTCGGCTCGATAAATTCTGTGCTCCCGCCCCAGAAACATCCATGAACTGCAGACCTCACCACGCACGATCGGACATGGCTCAGTACTAGCCTGCCATGAGTTGCGCCGAAAACCCGCATCGGAAAGGTTCTGCCCGGGGTTGTTATCGTCGATCAACACAATGGGTGTTGGTCCGGTGACATCTTCAATCAGCACCCTGACCGGTTTATCACCACCGCGAAACTCCAGAGAAAATTGATCGACAATTTGCATCGGATTAGTGTCCAGCTGCGTCTCAAAACTCGACGTGGTCCAGCTGATACTGTCGACCGATTGCCGGGCCGGTAAATCACCGTTTAACTCCTGTTCAAACGTCCGTCCATCACCGGTCGTCATTTCTCTTTCAGCGGCCCAGGCAACCGTCGCAATTGCGACGGCAGCAGTAAGAGTCAGAATTGACTTAACGTTCATGGAAAACCCTCAAAAATCGAACTTGATGCCTTGTGCCAGCGGCAGTGCATCGGTGTAATTGATCGTGTTGGTTTGACGTCGCATGTATGCCTTCCATGCGTCCGAGCCGGATTCGCGACCGCCGCCGGTTTCTTTTTCGCCACCAAATGCGCCGCCAATTTCGGCGCCCGAAGTGCCAATATTCACGTTAGCGATGCCGCAATCTGAGCCGGCGGCGCACAGGAATGCTTCACTCGCTCTTACATTATTGGTGAAGATCGATGAGCTCAGGCCTTGAGGTACCGCGTTTTGCATGGCAATTGCTTCGTCGAGCGTTTTAAAACTCATCACATAGAGAATCGGTGCAAAGGTTTCGGTTTGGATTATCTCCGCGCTATTGCTCAAGCCATCCACGATTGTCGGATGGACGAAGTTGCCCGGGCCGTCAACTTTGCTGCCACCGGTCAAGATTTTTCCGCCAGCAGCTTTCGCTTTCTCTACGGCGCTAAGGAAGTTTTGAACCGATGACGGATCGTTGAGAGGCCCCATCAGCGTGCTGGCGTCGGTCGGGTCGCCGATGCGCTTTTCAACCTGCTTGTAGGCAGTAACTAATGAGTTAACTACTTGCTCTTTGATCGACTCGTGAACAAACAGGCGGCGGGTTGTCGTGCAGCGCTGGCCGGCGGTGCCCACAGCACCAAACACAATGGCTGGAATCGCAATTTTCAGATCTGCAGTTTCATCAACAATGATGGCATTGTTGCCACCCAGCTCCAGCAGCGAGCGGCCCATGCGATGTGCGACGCGCTCGCCAACCATGCGCCCGACACGAGTCGAGCCGGTAAAGCTGATCAGCGGAATGCGGTGATCGTCGACAAATTGTTGGGCCAATTCAGTGCCCGCATCATTGAACAAGAAGAACAGGTCCGGAAAGCCCGCTTTGTTCAGCGCTTCGTTGCAGATCTTCATGGAAGCAATTGCGCAGTACGGAGTCTTCGGCGATGGCTTCCAGATACAGATGTCGCCGCACACGGCGGCCACGAATGCATTCCATGCCCAAACGGCAACCGGGAAATTAAACGCGCTGATAATGCCGACAATGCCCAGCGGATGCCATTGCTCGTACATCCGGTGTCCCGGGCGTTCTGAGTGCATGGTTAAACCGTAAAGCTGGCGAGACAGACCGACCGCGAATTCGCCGATATCAATCATCTCCTGAACTTCACCGTCGCCCTCGGGCTTGATTTTGCCCATCTCCAGCGCAACCAGTGTGCCGAGCTTGTCTTTGTGCGTACGCAGGGCATCGGCACACAGACGAATGGCTTCACCGCGGCGCGGAGCGGGGGTCGTGCGCCAGATTTTCAGCGCGGCTTGCGCGCGCTCCATAATTTTGTCGTAATCGGCCGCGCTGCTCGCGTGAACCTTGCCGATAAGCTCGCCGGTGGCCGGATTAACGGACTCAATAACACCCGCGCCACGGGTCTTACTCCACTCGCCATTGCCAAGATAAGTGCCTGATTCTTCGGCGGAAAGTCCGAGGGATGTAAGTACCGGATGTGTCATGGAGTGCTCCTGAAAAATAACAAAAGAAAATGTGGCGCCAATCGAGCGCCGCAGATTTTGGCGACCCCGGCGCGAT
Organism: uncultured Gammaproteobacteria bacterium; assembly: GCA_965368785.1. GTDB lineage: Bacteria > Pseudomonadota > Gammaproteobacteria > Xanthomonadales > Xanthomonadaceae > Silanimonas. The sequence goes on from CBDUOG010000044.1 coordinate 15,025, forward strand.
TCGAACGCACGACCTTCCCCTTAGGAGGGGGACGCTCTATCCAGCTGAGCTACGGGG
>CBDUOG010000045.1:0-15045 GCA_965368785.1 uncultured Gammaproteobacteria bacterium
TTGGTTTATCTCAAACGCCTGCCGATCGACACGCTGAAAATTGACAAAGAATTCATCGGCGACATTACCCGCGACCCCGACGACGAAGCCATCACCGCAACGGTTATTACGATGGCCCACTCTTTGGGTCTGAACGTCATCGCCGAGGGTGTTGAAACCGAGCAGCAGCTGGCTTACCTGCGCGAACAGGGCTGCGATGAGATCCAGGGTTATTGGTTATCGCCACCGCTGGACCCGCATCGCTGCTTTGCGTTTATCCGCGGCTGGCAGCCCAGCACGGTCACCTCAATCCCCGCCCCGTATTGACCCGGATGCCCGGCAGCCCTATCTTGAGCTTATGAGCAAACAGCAATTGAACGATCAACTCAAGCAACTGACCGCCAATGTCGAAGCAATGGCTGAGCAGTGCCGTCGGCTTGCCGAGGAAAATCGCGTGCTAAAGCAGAGTCAGGATCATCTGGCAAATGAGCGGGCCCAATTGCTGAGCAAAAATGAGCAGGCACGCTCGCGCGTTGAAGCAATGATTTCGCGGCTGAAATCGCTGGAGAATAACGCGTGAGCGACCCCATCACCGTCAAAATCCTGGACCGCGAATTTCTGGTGGGCTGCCCTCCCGAAGAACGCGAATCCTTAACGGCGGCGGCTCGTTTTTTGGATGATCAGGCACGCGAATTACGCTCCGGAAATCGACTAGCGGCATTCGATCGCATCGTAGTACTTGCCGCGCTGAACATTGTCAGTGAGTTACTCGCGGTCCGCGGAGAGAGCTCAGTCAAGGACGACAGCGTTCTACGCGGGATCAGCGACCTCAACATCAAGCTTGAGACACTGCTAAAAACCGTCAACACACGATAATCACACCCGCTGATTTCGCATCGCGGTATAATGATCGCGCGCCCTCTACTGTGTTCGACAGCGTGCGCTAACATTTGCCTTGTCCCATAAATACGACCCGGAGACTTGGCATTTATTCCGGTGTGCATGTCCGCCATGTTGCGGAAAGCCTGAAGGTATAGAGCTGGTTTCCACCTGATCCTAGGGATCAAGGTCGTTGGCAAGCATCGGCATTTGTGGAGGGTGTTCTTGAATTCGTTTGATCAAACAGCGCGTGATCAATTGCGTAATCAACTCAGGCTGCGGCGCAATGAATTGAGTGCCAATGAGCGCTTAGCTGCTTCGATGGCAATGGCATCGAAGCTTCTGCCAATACTTGCCGAGATGGCACCGGGTTACGTCGCCGGCTATTGGGCGGTCGATGCCGAGCTACCGCTGCATGCCGTGCAAATGCGCTTGCCGAAAGACTTAGTGTGGTGTCTCCCAATCGTGCAGGCGGACAAATCTTTGTTGTTTGCCCCCTGGAAAGCCGGCGATCACGTTACCACCAATAAGTTTGGCATTCCCGAACCGGACATCGATCCGCGTTCAGCGTTGAGCGCCGATCAAATGAAGGTCGTTTTGTTGCCCCTGACTGGATTCACCCGAACCGGTTATCGACTCGGTATGGGTGGTGGGTTTTACGATCGAAGTCTGGCGTTTTGCCGGGATCGTGATCAGCGGCAACCGCTGCGAATAGGTATTGCGTATGCCTGTCAGGAAATTGACCAGGCACTGGATGCTCAGGCCTGGGATGTTGAACTCAATGCGGTGGCTACCGAGCGCGAATATCTGGCATTTACGTAGGTCTTAGTGCTGCGCATAGGCGATAATTAGTGGAATTTATTTTCGGGACACATCAATGAGTGCGCAAAAGAACTACTGGCTAATGAAGAGCGAGCCCGACGAGTTCTCTATTGATGATTTAAAGCGCGTTCAAGTAGAGCCCTGGACTGGTGTGCGCAATTATCAAGCGCGTAACTACATGCACAAAGACATGCGCCCGGGTGACCCGATTTTTTTTTATCACTCTAATCATCAACCGCCGGGCATTGCGGGTATCGCGGAAGTCGCATCTGAACCCTACGCCGACCCCACCCAGTTTGATCAGGATTCCGATTATTACGATCCCAAGTCCACTCCAGAAAAGCCCCGTTGGTTTCTGGTTGATGTTCGCTTTGTACGAAAACTAAAATCCGCAATTACCCTGGAAACATTGAAGAGCGAATCGGCCAATCTAGACGATTTGGTCCTGCTGCGCAGAGGCACGCGGTTATCGGTGTTGCCGGTAAGCGCAAAACAGTGGCGCGCAATTCTTAAACTGGAGAAAGCCAAGTGAGTCAGAACGAAGGTAAACGTCTATCAGCCGAGAAAGCACTGAGCTATGTTGAAGACAACAGCATCGTAGGCGTTGGAACCGGTTCGACCGTCGCGTTTTTCATTGATGGACTGGCTCGCATTAAGGATCGCATCAAGGGCGCCGTATCGAGCTCAGATCAGAGTACTGCCGCACTTAAATCTCACGGCATCGAAGTGTTTGATCTTAACAATACGGGCGACTTAGATCTCTACGTCGACGGCGCAGACGAATGCGACCCGCACAACTGCCTGATCAAAGGCGGCGGTGCCGCTTTAACTCGTGAGAAAATTATTGCTGAGGCCAGTCGGCGATTTGTTTGCATCATCGACCCGTCCAAGGAAGTGTCGGTGCTGGGTCGCTTCCCGCTGCCGGTAGAAGTCATCCCGATGGCAAGGTCACTGGTTGCACGCCGCCTGCTCGAAATGGGTGCGCAGCCGGTTTGGCGCGAAAGCATAGTTACCGATAACGGCAATGTAATTCTCGATTTGCACAATCTATCTATCACCGACCCCACGGCTCTGGAAGATCGCATTAATAGCATTCCGGGCGTTGTTACGGTCGGCTTGTTTGCCCGACGCCGCGCCGATTTAGTCATCGTTGGCGGCAATCTCCGAGGGACTTAAGAGCTCTCGGCTTCTGCAGCGGCCAGTGCAGCCGCCTCTTTTTGCGCGATCATCCGCAACATGGCAGAAAGTCCGCCGTGCAATGCGCTGACCTGAAAGCCCAGTCGATGCAGGATAAACGCCGCAGCCGCCGATCGCTCACCGGTATTGCAGTACACAATCACCTGATCGCCCTTTTTGAGATGATCCATCGCGTCCTCGCGCAGACGATACATCGGTACATTGTGCGCACCGCTAATTTGCCGTTCTCCAAACTCTTCGGGCATGCGGACATCAATAATTTTCGTGCCTGCCTGAACCATTCGTGCTGCATCGGCAGGTAGAATCCAGGAAACCATCGGCGGCTTGAGTACCGTCTCAAAATCCGCTTTTGATAATCGCATCAGGCGCCCGCCCTGCATCATGCGAACGGTTGCATTACGTGGCTCGTTGGAAAGCAGTGCATCTTCGCCGAAGGCATCACCTTCGCTGAGATAAGCAACCACTTGTGGTGCGCCATCGAGATTTTTTGACACCGAAGCGGTGCCCTCGCGAATGACGTAGAAAAAATCTGCCGGGTCACCTTCACGCATGATGATTTCACCGTGCGTCACTTTACGCTCTTCGAAAGCACGAAACATTTTTTCCAGATTACCGGTTGGCAGCTTTAAAAATGCCTGGCTTTGCAACAAGCGGTAGGCCCACACATTGCCGTTTGGCGTCGCGGTGAAGTGGCCAGCCTTCTCATCACGCGAAATCTGGTCCCAGGTAATGAGCTTTTCCAGCAAGCGGCGATTGATCTTAATGATTTGCGCTTTATGGCTTGCCACACTGGCATTGAACCGTCTGGGCGTCGCGTCGTTTAGCGCATGGCGGGCGTGGCCGGATTGGGCCAGATGGCGAACGACCCGACCATCCGGATATTCACAGCGCAGTTCGCCCCCGAGCAGGTAAATCGTGTCTTCGTCGACATCACCGACCGAAAAAACGCGGTCGCCACGACTTAGATCCAGTGCATGGGCCTCGCGTGAAACTTGCATCCTAGTTTCCGGCCGCAGCGAATCCAGGGGAAAAAGCTGGGCTAAATCATTGCTCGGTACCGACATGTGACAGCGCCTCCATTTGCCATAAGCATAAACGACCACTGGTGCTAAATCTAAACGAATTCTGCCCGAAAACGAAAACGGCCCCGAGGGGCCGTTCAGTTTTGGCAGGGGGACTAGGATTCGAACCTAGATTAGCGGAGTCAGAGTCCGCTGTCCTACCATTAGACGATCCCCCTAAAACAGGGAACGATCTATTAACGTTTGGAGAACTGGGTAGCGCGGCGTGCTTTGTGCAAGCCCACTTTCTTACGCTCAACTTTACGTGCGTCGCGGGTTACAAAACCAGCCTTACGCAAGTCAGTCTTCAAGCTCTCGTCGTATTCAACCAAAGCGCGGGACACGCCCAAGCGGATTGCGCCGGCTTGGCCTGTGGTACCGCCGCCTTCTACGGTGACGTAGAAGTCGAACTTGTCGGTCATATCGGTCAGAACCAAAGGCTGACGAACCAACATGCGCGCGGTTTCGCGGCCGAAGAATTCATCGAGCGGACGGTTGTTAACCGTAATATTGCCAGTGCCCTTGCGCATAAATACGCGAGCGGTGGAAGATTTGCGGCGACCAGTGCCGTAGTTTTGTTCAATAGCCATGATTTACCTTGTCGCTTAGATGTCCAGCACTTGCGGTTGCTGGGCGGTGTGCGGATGGTCCGAACCGGCATATACCTTCAACTTACGGTACATGGCGCGACCCAACGGGTTCTTCGGCAACATACCCTTAACGGCGATCTCAATGACGCGTTCTGGATGACGATCCAGAGCCTGCTGCAGTGATTCGGTTTTCAGGTTGCCGATATAGCCGGTGAACCGGTGATACATCTTGTCCTGCAGTTTCTTGCCAGTAACGGCAACTTTGTCTGCATTAATGACAACGATGTAATCGCCCGTGTCGACGTGCGGTGTGAAAATAGCTTTATGCTTACCGCGCAAGCGCAGTGCAATTTCTGAGCTCAAACGGCCCAATGTTTTGTCAGTGGCGTCAACCAAAAACCAGTCGCGTTGGACGGTTTCAGGCTTGGCGCTGACGGTCATGCTCTTCATGACAGCTCCAAGAGAACAAAATCGAAAATGAAAGAGGCGGAATGATACTGGGCTTCTGAGAATTTCGCAAGCCATTAGTCACTTCATGTTAGCATCCCGCCGATGCGCCCTGACCTAAGCCAAAGCCGCATTGAACAACTGGCCGACCGCTGCGTGCAGTGCGGCCTGTGTCTGCCCCATTGTCCCACATATTCGCTCGATTTGTCTGAAACTGAGTCGCCGCGGGGTCGAATTGCCTATATGCGGGCTCTGGCGAGCGGCCTAGTCTTGCCCAGTAACAAAGGCCGCGCCCACCTGGATCAATGTCTGGGCTGCCGTCGATGCGAGTCGGTGTGTCCGGCGCAGGTCGCCTACGGCGAGCTTTTAAACCTGTCGCGAAGCACCGATCAAGCCCGTCCGCGGCTTGGATTGCGCTCACGCGTCGCCCTGAGCCTTTTAGCCCGACCCGCTTTACTGAGCTGGTTGATGCCCTTCCTGCAGCTTTTGCGCGTTCTACCCCGAGCCCCGTTGCCCAGAGCCCTCGCTGCGGCCCGCACCTTGCCTTCAGATGCGCCGCAAATAGCGGTTTTTAGTGGCTGCCTGGGCCGAACCGATGAAGTCCACGCGCGTCGAGCGCTCAGCGTCCTACTGTCCCATTGCGGCATCCGCAGCATTGAACCGCCCGGACAGGGGTGTTGTGGCACTGCTGCGCTACATTCGGGGGATATTGATGCCGCCGAGCGCCTTAGCGCGCAAAACCAGCGCGCGTTTGCCGGTACTGCGGGCGTCATCAGCCTGGCCAGTGGCTGCCATACCCAATTACACGCAAGCCTGGACACGGTCAGCGCAACGATTGATGCGATGACCTATCTGGCCCGACACGGCCAGCATTTGCGCTTTAGGCCCTACCCGAACCGGGTTGCCCTGCACTTTCCGTGTACCTTGCAGCAGGTGGACGGGGCCAAACGCGCGTGTCTGGAGCTGTTGCACCGGATACCTGAGCTCGATCTGGTGCTCTTGCCGGACCACGGCTGTTGCGGGGCGGCCGGATTACACATGATCGAATTCCCGGATCGAGCCCGGCAACTACGCGATCCTCTGCAACAGTCCATCGAGCGTAGTGGCGCGCACTTAGTCTTGTCGGCCAACATCGGTTGTCGCTCTCACCTGCGCCACACTGGCACAATAGACGCTATCCACCCATTAGAATTCTTGGCCGAACAATTGCAGTCATGAGCGCACAGAGAACTTTCTCCAAACTTGACCGAATGCTCATCGAGGCACAACAGGCGCTCGAAGTCTGTCTGGGGCCGGCACGCGCCAGTCGCGCCAATCCTGCCACGAGCACCGAGGAAAACGAGCTCTCGCCGACCCAGCGGCGCCATAGCGCAGGTCTCATGCGGATTAATCATGTGGGTGAAGTCTGCGCACAAGCGCTTTATCTAGGGCAGGCTGCCGTGGCGCAGGACCCGGCGATCGAAGCGCAGTTGCGCGAAGCAGCACAGGAAGAACAGGACCATTTGGCTTGGTGCGCGGAGCGTCTGGAACAGTTGGACAGCCGGCCAAGCCTGCTCAATCCGCTGTGGTACGCAGGAAGCTATGCGATCGGGCTGGGCGCGGGTTTGCGCGGCGATGGCTGGAATCTCGGCTTTGTTGTAGAAACCGAGCGACAGGTAGAGGCCCATCTCGATGAGCATTTGCACAGCCTGCCGCAGCCGGACCAGCGCTCACGGCGCATTATTGAAGTCATGAAAGCCGACGAAGCCCGGCATGCTGACCATGCCGAGGCGGCCGGAGCCAGAGAATTGCCATCACCGATTCCTCAGGCGATGGCCCTGGCGTCACAGCTGATGAAGACGATTGCTTACCGCATTTAAGGGTAAGCAATTCAGTCAGAGCAAATTACGCCCGTGAAACAGCTCTTCGATTTCGCGGCGCAGTTCCATTTCGATCCGCTGGCGATCCTTGAAGCTCAAATTCTTCGCGCGCTCTTCGAACAGGTAGTTGTCTAGATCAAAGTCTTTCAAGTGCATCTTGGTATGGAAAATATTTTCCTGATACACGTTGACGTCCATCAATTCATAGTTCGACTTGATGTTCTTGGCAACAAAGTCCTGGATCGAGTTGATCTTATGGTCGATGTAGTGCTTCTTACCTTTGACGTCGCGGGTAAAACCGCGTACGCGGTAGTCCATGATGACGATATCCGACTCGAAGCTCTCGATCAGATAGTTCAGGGCTTTAAGCGGTGAAATCACACCACAGGTCGCCACATCAATATCTGCGCGGAACGTGGCGATACCGTTTTGCGGATGGGTTTCCGGATAGGTATGCACGGTGATATGGCTCTTATCTAAATGAGCCACCACCGCATCAGAAATAATCTTACTGCCCGCGGCTTTTTTATCGATAACCGGTTCTTCTGAAATTAGAATCGTTACCGAAGCACCCTGCGGGTCGTAATCCTGACGTGCCACGTTAAGCACATTGGCACCAATGATTCGAGCCACGTCGGTCAGAATCTGGGTCAATCGCTCAGCGTTGTAGGCTTCGTCAATGTATTCAATATAGTTACGTCGTTGCTCTTCGGTGACCGCAAAGCACACATCGTAAATATTGAAGCTCAAGGCCTTGGTTAAATTATTAAAGCCTTGCAAGCGCAAACGCGGCAGTGGTTTGACCACGGCGGTGTACCTCTTCTAATCAAAATGGGTTAAGGGGGGCAATTATCGGCCAAAGCGGGCCTGAGGGAAACTTTTTCGCTAAATCTGCCTGAATCATTGCCGATCAGGCGCTAGTTGTCTAATCTGTGACACAGAGCAAGTCTTTACTAAGGGGAAGCGCGTCGTGCCGATCGGAAAGTATCCTCAGATTCCCGCATCTTTGCGACCACCGTCGTACAGCCATTTGCAGCCCGACTCGGTCATTATGAGTCGGTTTCTCGACCAATGCCACCGCCGCAAGTACCCCAGTCGCACCGACGTTTTTCGTCCCGGCGATGCTGCGAGCACGCTCTATTACGTTATTTCAGGCTCTTTAAGCATCATCAGCGAAGAGGCCGATGGCCGCGAACTGGTGCTCGGCTACGTCAATGCCGGCGAGTTTATCGGCGAAATGGGCCTGTTTGTGGAAACCGAACGCCGCGATGTGGTTCTTCGCACCCGGGTTGCCTGCGAATTGGCCGAAATCAGCTACGAGCGCCTGCACCAGCTATTTGATGGCAGTTTGTCGGCCGAATGCCCCAAGGTTATTTATGCGATTGCTGCGCAATTATCCAAGCGCTTGCTCGATACCAGCCGCAAAGCCAGTCGTTTGGCGTTTCTGGATGTCGCCAGCCGCATTTCGCGCACCCTGCACGATCTGTGCAAAGAGCCCGACTCGATGACCCATCCAGACGGCACGCAAATCCGCATCTCGCGTCAGGAACTGGCGCGGATTGTTGGCTGTTCGCGGGAAATGGCCGGTCGCGTGCTCAAACAACTACAGGAACAGGGCATGCTGCACGCGCGCGGCAAGACCATTGTTATCTACGGCACGCGCTAGACTTCGGCGCTAAACAGCTCAGATAGCGCCTGACCGGGATCGGCTGCGCGCATAAACGCCTCGCCAATCAAAAACGCCTGGATTCCGGCACCGCGCAAGGCGGCCACATCGGCGCGGCTCTCGATACCGCTTTCGGCAACCGTCAATCGGTCGGGAGGAATCACCGCATGCAAGTCGAGGCTGGTTTGCAGACTCACCTGAAAATTTCTCAGGTTGCGGTTATTGACGCCGATCATCTGCGCCGGCAATTGCAGCGCACGTTCCAATTCATCCAGATCATGCACCTCGACCAGAACGTCCATCTGCAGGCTCATTGCGATGTGGCAGAACTCAGCGAGTTGCCGGTCACTTAAGGCTGCGACAATCAATAGCACGCAATCCGCGCCCAGCGCCCGCGACTCATAAACCTGATAGGCATCGACGATAAAATCTTTGCGCAATACCGGTAGCGAGCAAGCTGACCGCGCCATCTGCAGATAGCGCTCGCTGCCCTGAAAAAAATCACGATCGGTCAACACCGACAAACAGGTCGCACCGCCGCGCTCATAACTTTGCGCGATGGCTTCCGGCTCAAAAACTTCACGAATCACGCCTTTGCTCGGGCTGGCCTTTTTGACCTCGGCAATAACCGCCGCCTGCCCCGCTTCAACGCGTCGCTGGATCGCCTGAAAAAAACCACGGGGTGGCGCGGTGGCCTCAATAATTGTCTCGAGCTTTTGCAGCGGCGTAACCAAAGATCGTTCGCGCACTTCAATATGCTTTCGATCCAGGATGCTCTGCAGAATGTCATTCATCGTTGCGCATTCCATAGTCGCGCTCAACCCGCGCTACACGGACCTTAAATTCGCTGTACCACTGACTGCGCCCCTGCTTCTGCGCAAGCAAGTGCTCGGCATGGCGTTTCCACTGCCTGATCGATTCCTCATCCGACCAGTAACTAACCGTAATCCCGAACCCGTGTTCATCTCGACTGTTTTCATGCCCCAGATAGCCGGGTTGCTGCGCGGCCAACTGTTCCATACGCATGGCCATCTGCGAATACGCAGCATCATCATCGGCGCGCTGCGATGAAAAGATCACCGCATAGTACGGTGGTTTTGGCGTGCCGGCAGTCAGTGGTGCGTTCATGATGCGGCGAAGGTCTGTGCTTGGGTTAGGGAAATAAACTCCTGCATTTTGCGCAAAGCCAATCCATTCGAAATCGTTGTGCGCGCGCGATCAATGCCGTCATTAATCGACGATGCCAATCCCGCCGCATAGAGCGCTGCCCCTGAGTTCAGTGCAACGATTTCCAGCGGATGACCTTCAACGCCACTGAGCGCCTGTTCGATCAGCGCTTTCGACTCCTGCGCATTTTCGACCCGCAAGTTGCGACTATCCGCCATCGCGATGCCGAAGTCTTCCGGATGGATTTCATACTCGTGGATTTGCGCATTACGCAGCTCGGCAACGATTGTGCTGGCACCTAGAGAAATCTCATCCATGCCGTCTTTGCCCCATACGACCAGGGCACGCTTGGCACCGAGCTCGCGCAATACGCGAGCCATGATTCCAACCAGATCCGGATGAAAAACACCAAGAAGAATATTCGGAGCAGCAGCCGGATTCGTCAGCGGACCGAGAATATTAAACATCGTGCGGATACCTAATTCGCGGCGCACGCCAGCGACATTCTTCATCGCCGGGTGGTGGATCGGCGCATACATAAACCCGAGCCCCGCCTGATCAATACAATTGGCGACCTGCTCGGGCTGCAATTCGATATTGGCACCCATCGCCTCCAGTACGTCGGCACTGCCGGACTTTGATGACACGCTGCGATTACCGTGTTTGGCAACCTTTGCTCCTGCTGCTGCCACGACAAACATACTCGCGGTCGAAATATTGAAGGTGTGCGTACCATCGCCACCGGTGCCCACGATGTCGACAAAATTGGTGTTATCAGCGACCGGCACTTTGGCCGAAAACTCGCGCATCACTTCGGCCGCGGCAGCGATTTCGCCAATCGTCTCTTTCTTGACCCGCAAGCCCGACAGCAATGCGGCAGTTAACGTATCTGAAACTTCGCCGCGCATTATCTGCCGCATCAAATCGATCATTTCATCGTGAAAAATCTCCCGATGCTCGATGATTCGTTGCAGTGCCTGTTGTGCATTTATCGGCATAAAATTCTCATTACGATTGTCGTGACAGATCTAAGAAGTTTTTTAGCAGCGCATGACCATGCTGGGTCAAAATGGATTCGGGATGAAACTGTACGCCATGGATCGGCAGCTCTTTGTGCTGTAGGCCCATAATCTCCTCTCGACTGCCATCCGCATTTTGCGACCAGGCGGTGACTTCCAAACAGTCAGGCAAACAGCTTTGATCAACCACCAGCGAGTGGTAGCGTGTCGCCTGATAAGGCACCGGTAAGTTCGCAAACACGCCCTGAGCCTGATGATGGATCATCGACGTTTTTCCATGCATGATGCTTTTCGCTCGAATCACCTTACCGCCAAACGCCTGCCCGATCGACTGATGCCCCAGGCACACACCCAGCGTCGGTATGCGCGCGCTGAGCGACTCAACCAGAGCCAATGAGATACCCGCCTGATCGGGCGTGCACGGGCCCGGTGAAATCACAATCCGGGCAGGCCTTAGCGCATCGATCTGCGCCACGCTTAACTCATCGTTGCGCACGACTTTGACGTCTTCGCCTAACTCCTGCAGGTATTGCACCAGGTTATAGGTAAAGCTGTCGTAATTATCGATCATCAACAGCATGTCATAGCCCCTGCGCCGCTTGCGCCACGGCGCGAAACAGCGCGCGACCCTTGTTCATCGTTTCTTCCCACTCGGATTCGGGGTCGGAATCGAACACGATCCCGGCACCTGCCTGAACATGCAACTGACCGTCCTGGATCACCGCGGTACGAATCGCGATCGCTGTGTCGGCATCGCCCCACCAATTCACATAACCAATTGCGCCGGCATAAATATTACGTTTGATCGGCTCGAGCTCTTGAATGATTTCCAGGGCGCGAATCTTCGGCGCGCCCGACACGGTACCTGCGGGAAACGTTGCCTTGAGCACATCCGCATAACTCAGGCCGGGCTTTAAGGTGCCGGATACCTGACTGACGATATGCATCACATGACTGTAACGCTCGACAATAAACTGGTCCTCAAGGCACACCGAACCGGCGGCACTCACCCGGCCAATATCATTGCGACCCAGATCAATCAGCATCAAATGCTCTGCCCGCTCTTTCGGATCAGCCAGCAACTCGGCTTCCAACTGCGCATCGATTGCCGGGTCTGCACTACGCGGTCGAGTGCCGGCGATGGGTCGCACGGTGACATGACTACCCTGCTGGCGAACCAGAATCTCGGGCGACGAGCCGACAATCTGGGTCTTCCCCAGATCCAGAAAATACATGTACGGCGATGGATTTAAAGCGCGCAATGCGCGATACACATCGACCGGCCGGGCTCGAAACGGAATCGACAAACGCTGACTGAGAACGACCTGAAAGGCATCGCCGGCGCGGATGTACTCTTTGGCCTTTTTGACCGCGCCGATAAATCCTTCACGGGTAAATCCGGATACAAAGTCCTCTTCTTCAAGCCCGGCTGGATCGAGCACATCCGGATAGCTTGCACCGGCATGGCGCAAACGATGGGTCAGCGCATCTAATCGACGTTGCGCTTTGCTCAGCGCCTGTGTCTGTGTTGGATCGGCATGTACGATCAAAAAAAGCCGACCCTTTAAGCTATCGAAAACCGCCAGTTCTTCAGACAGCAAAAGCTGAATGTCCGGTGTGCCCAATAGGTCGGGTTTCGCGTTTTCAGCAAAGCGCGGCTCAACATAGCCAATGCACTCAAAGCCGAAATATCCAACCAGGCCACCGGTAAATGCAGGTAGCTCGGGAATTTTCGGGACCTTGTATGCCGCGCGTAGTCGCTCGACCTCGGCAAATGGATCGGCCACTTCACGGCGCTCAATCACTTCGCCATGTTCGCGCACTTGCAATTGCTTACCGCGAAACTCAATCACGCGTTGCGCCGGCAATCCGATGATCGAGTATCGACCCCAGGTCTCGCCGCCTTGCACTGATTCAAACAAGAAGGCGTTGGGCCCGTCAGCTAGCTTCAGATACACCGACAAGGGTGTATCCAGATCCGACAGTACTTCGCGCACAATCGGAATACGGTTGTAGCCGTCGCGCACGTACTGCTGGAAAAGCTCAGCTTCCATTAAAATCAGGACCTTAGGATTGGCCGTAGAGTATGACAGCGGCCTCGCCGGGAACAAAGCCGAAGGGCAGTAGAATTTGGTTTATAAAGGCGAAGACGCCGGTTTTTCTGCCGGGTTACGCCGCATCCCTTTGAGCCTCAACACAAAGCTCACGCCATCGCCTTCGGCACGGTTATAGGCTTCGGCATGGCCCTGATGCAGCTCGGTGATCAGTCGGACCACGTACAGACCAAAGCCTAGATGCACCGAGCCCTCAGGATTGCGCGACTTATCGCGCAGGCTGACCAGGGAATCAAATAATCGCGGGCGCATGGCTTCGGGAATTAACGGTCCGCTATTAGACACTTTGACTAGAACCAACTCCGCGTCGGTCTGAAGCTCGATCTCAATCCAGCCCGATTCGGTGCAAAAGCTGCGCGCGTTATCAATTAATTTATCTAAGGCCTGCACGATCAAATCCGCCGATCCATAAAACATCACCGGTGTATCGGGCACAATCAAGCGTAATTGCCGAGGTGCAACTAACCCGGCGTATGCCTCGGCCAGATCACCCAGTAATTTTTTAATATCAAATTGCTCGGCCTCGGCTGATTCAATCGCCCGCTCAATACGGGTAACTTCACTCATCTGCCGTACCAGCGTATTCATCCGGTCCACGCCATCACGGGCCCTGATCAGATACGTGTTTGCCTGTGCGCTTACGCCAGACTGATCCAGGTTATCCAGGGATGTACGCACAATCGCCAGCGGTGTATTGAGCTCATGCGACAACTTGCCAGCCAGGGTCCGCAAGTACTCGGTGTATGCCGCCACTTCGTCAAGCAGTCTCGAATAGCTACGTGACAGATCACCAATTTCATCGGCCGATTTAGACGCGGCGAATTGATGCACGCGGCCTTCAGCGTCCAAGGCCCGGCTAGTGGCATCGCGCAGCGCACGGATGCGCCAGGACAAACGCGTCGCGAACAACAACACTAATCCGGTCGTTGCCAAAAACGCCAGGGCGGTCAATCCGAGCAATTGCGATATGGCCTGATCAGTCAGCAGCAAGGCACTGGCATTCGACCTTTGCGCCACTACAACAGCCCGCACTTCGGCGCCCACCCGGACCGGCGCAATCGCCGTCATCAGCAGCCTCTGTCCCGATGTATCCTGACTCCATATCGCCTGTGCCTCGCCGCCGAAAGCCGCGTCCACTCCGGGCAATGTGGCCCGACGCGCGCCGGCATCATCTTCCAATCGGGGCATCTGTTTATCGATTAGCAATGCACGGTATAACCAGCGCCGCCAGGGCGTCAGATCATCACGGGTCTGGTCGGCCTGCAATTGGCCACTGCGGGCGAGAACCCAGGAATTGCGATCAATGACGCGAACACGCACACCTTCCGCAGTCAAATCCTGCAGCGCTGAGGTAATGCTGGCGGTTTGTCGATGCAAGCTCCACCACTGCGCTCCGGTTCCAAACTTCGAAATTCGATCACCATCGCCATCGCGCACATTAATCTGCACATTACGCACTTGCACACCCAGCGGCAGCATGATCTCAATCGCGTAGCCATCGTTGAGGGTTCGCCAGAATGCTTCCGGTCGGAATGAACCGCTTTCAGCCGAGCGCGATACCGGAAGCACCGGCCCGGTTTGCCGCGCAGCAATCTGAAACTCATAGCTGCGCTCGGCGCTAAGCACTGAGAGCTCGACTGCATCGAACGAAAGGGTTTCCGGCCAATGCGACTCACCGCCAGCCACGCTCGGATCTTGAACCTGGACGAGAATAAAAACTCTGCCCGAGTTTCTGGCAATGGCGACTTGCGCGCGCGCTTTACCATTGTCGGAAACAAACGCGTTTGCGTGAGCAATGGCTTCGCCCCATTCGGCGCCATCACCGTCGAGCTGAGGTGCCGAATTAAAGTCGTGCACAAAAAAACTTTGTGCATCGCGTGGCAAGTCGAACTGTCTGAGCGCCACTGCTCTGGCTAGCATCTGCGCGTTGGCTACCAGAACATCGGACTGTCCATCGCGAAGCAGCATTTCCATCTGCCGCACCGACTGCCAGCCAGCCCAAGGCAGAATCAGAACCGATAAGCCAACCCATAATAGTTGCGTACGAAGCTTCACGGCCGCCAGCGGTACCCTGCGCCATGCACGGTGTCGATCTCGTCAAATTGCGCATCCACACCCTGAAACTTGCGGCGGATACGTTTGACGTGGGAAGTAATAGTCGCATCATCGACCACGATTTGCGCTTCGCGCATCAGCTGATCACGGCTCTTCACGTGACCCGGGTGACGCACTAACGCATGCACCA
>CBDUOG010000046.1:0-14917 GCA_965368785.1 uncultured Gammaproteobacteria bacterium
TCATAAGCGTGGGTTTCCAGTTCTTCCCCACGGTCAAGGGAACTTTGGCTTGCACCACAAAATGCGCATTTGCCATTCGCCCAAGTGTGCTCCGAGCGTTCGAACCAGATATTGCCCGCATCATTGTCAAAGCCGCTGGCAACGGAGTGCTGCCCATTGGCGTGCTTCGAGCAATACACGCTGCGCCGCGCCAGCAAGCTGGTGAGGTGCGTGATCCCAATGCCAAACACCTGCTTGGTCAGAATGTGGTCTACGCGCTGTTCCAGATTCGGCATTTTGCGTTCGAGCCCTTTGATGAGCCGGTTGGTGATCTCGCGCAGGAACACGCCCGACTTGGTGCACGGGTCGAGAAACCTCACTGACTTGTCCGACCAGATATTTGCCCCGTCGTGGCTGGCCGCCCACGCCTCGGTCAAGGTATCCAGCATGCGGTTGGCGAATTCAGGCGGCGTGAATACTTCGTCGTTGGAAAGGTTCGCTATGCAGGTCAGCACATCCGGGTTACGCCCACGCAAGGTGAAACCAGCCTGCTCACTCATACGGATGCTTCCTTCGAGGTATTGGCAGGCGCTGCGGCGGCTAGCTCGCTCACTGTCATCGCTGCGTGGGTCTTCACGGGCGTAAAGATTTCGTGTTTACCTAGATGAGCGAAGAGTGAGCCCTCCGCGCTGAAGGCCGACGAGTGGGTGAGCGTGTCAAAGCGGAAGTCGCGGCGCTGAAATTTGCCTTTGCCGAGGTAACCCCACTCGGAAAAAGTGATCGGCTGGTCGTCGTGGGTGCGCATGGTCAGCGCATCACCATGCACAAGGTTTTGTGAGAGCACATAGCTGGCAGCTTGATGAAGTTCGTCCGTCGCATCGCCGTTAAGGTAGTCGGTGAGAATTTCCAGCATATTCGCCCGGCACTCGGAGATGTTATCCGCCAGAAGCTCAATGCCATATATGCACATCAGCGCGAGGAGCGCATAGTGTCGCCGTTCAAAGTCTGATTCGCCGTACTTGAGCTCGACCGCTGCGAGCTTGCGCTGCAGGATACGCACCAGAAAATTCCCGCTCCCGCACGCCGGCTCCAAGAAACGGGAGTCAATGCGTTCGGTCTCGCCTTTGACGAGGTCGAGCATCGCCTCGACCATCCATGCCGGAGTGAATACTTCCCCATGGTCTGCGACGCGTTGTTTGGACTTCACGATCTTCAAGGGCAGGTTCATTCGTCGGTAGCAGTGGTAATGGATACTTTAATGATGCGCCTCATACGAGGAGCTACAGTTGTGCAGCGTACCAGAGAGCTAGGCAGCCAAGTGTGGCAGTTCATTCGAGTCATTTTCGCTTCGGTATATTGAAGCAATATTAATAGTGTAATTCAGCACAAAAATGGGGTGTGGCGGCTTGAATTGCGAAACACTACGCGCGCGTGAGGCCAGACATTCACCTGTCGATTGTTGCGAAATGTCGCGTTTGACCAAGCGATTCTATAGGGACGTCAATAGGGACAGAATCAGACGGAAATGAAAAAACCACTGAAATCAGTGGCTTATTTATATAAATGGCGGAGAGGGTGGGATTCGAACCCACGGTGGGCTATGAACCCACGGCAGTTTTCAAGACTGCTGCCATAAACCGCTCGGCCACCTCTCCGTATTTTTTTGAATCTTAAAGCATTTACGTCTAACAAATTTGGGTATCGGGACTGTCGACCTCGCTGCGCTCGTTCGACCTGCGTCAGCGCTCTGCGCCTCCTTGTCGACCTGCGTCAGCGCTCTGCGCTGCCTTGTCGGCCACCTCTCCGTATTTTTTAAGCTGAGCCCGCTTAGGGCCTTGTCAGCGGCGCATAGATTACCGCAAAGGGCCAGATTCAGCCAGCCTATCGGCGGGCTGATTCATATTTCATTGCTTCGGGGGTTTTGTGGTGATTTCTTACAGCATATTGCGACATCGGTGCTTGAGCTGGGCCGGTGAAGGCTCTAGTCTGAACAGGCACCCGAAAAAGGACTAAGGGATGATTCGAGTTTTTCTATTAGATGATCACGCGTTAATTCGAACCGGCTATCGCCTCATTTTAGAGCGCGAGACAGATATGGATGTGGTGGGCGAGGCTGAGACCGGCGAGCAGGGCTTGCCGATGATCAAGAAAATTAAACCCGACGTTGTCTTATGCGATTTGCACTTGCCCGGCATCAGCGGCTTGGAGGTCACAGAGCGCCTGCAAAAATGCGACCCGGAGATCAAGGTGGTGATTTGTTCGGTTCGGCAGGACGGGCCGATGCCCAAGAAGCTGATCAGTGCCGGCGCCTGTGCCTACATTGGTAAAGCCTGCGATTCCTCCGAACTGTTGCGTGCAATTCGTGATGCCTCGCGCGGCAAGCGTTATCTGGCCAACGAAGTCGCGCAGAGTGTGGCGCTGGGGGTGATGGATCAGGATTCACCGTTTGAAAAACTCTCACCGCGCGAGCTGGAGATCGCTCAGCTCTTATGTCAGGGGCTTAGCCTGGAAGAGATCGGTAGGCGTTTGCATTTGTCCTCAAAAACTGCCGCCACCCACAAGTACCGCCTGTTCGACAAGCTCGATATCAAAGATGTGGTGACTTTATTTAAATTGGCGCAGGACTATGGATTATTGGACCCAAGCATCATCGATGAGTCGGGCAGCGCGGCGACGCCTTAGACCGCAGCTGTAGTCCGCGACACCGCGCAGCGTATTACGCGAATGCCCATCGGGTTGGCTTGGCGGTTGAGTTCGGTTTTTAATTTATCCGACAACACTGGAAACTCGCCGGTGAGTTTAGCCAGTGTGTTCTTGGCCATATCCGTCATGGTCTGATCGACATCGTCGATCACTGCGACGGTGCGCGTCGGGTCAAGAATCTGGAAATACAGGTCGGCTTCAAGCTGGCGCGAGTCCATGGGAAATTCCAGGTGATGGCCGATCAGGCAGACTTCGCGTTCGATTTTTTCGAAGACCGGCACCACAAAGCGCAGGCCCGGAGTCAGAATCCGCCGGCTACCGCCCAGGCGTTTGACCAAAAGCACATAGCCCTCATCCACCAAATGGAAGCCCAGCGCCGAACGCGCAATTTGCAGGGCGGTTTGAGACCATTTTGCGGAGCTTTGCATTGTCGTTTCTTTTCAGTGACTTATGGCGGATACTTAGAGCAGAACATAAATCATTTTGTATTGCTCTGCAACAAGTACTTTTTATACCCCGCAGCGCGGCAAATCCGTGCGCGGATGCACGGATTAGAACATTCACGTTTTATGCCGAAAACTAGCGGGTTTCGCGGAACCGCCAGGGCTTCTCAAGCTGCGCCGGCTCGGCCATCAGTCGCGCCCGGACCGCAGCAATCGGCATGCTGCCGCCGCTCAGAATGGCGTCGTGGAATTCACGTTCACTCATTTTGCCGCCAAGGACTAAGTCGCGGTGCAGGGCATGGATCTGCCATCCACCCACCAGGTACGCAATCTGATACAGCGGGCCATAGTCGCCCTGAAAACTCCGGCGGACCTCTGCCGTCGCGTTTTCACGTTCGTGGCCGACGCGATCGACCAACAGATCAATGGCTTGCTGCGGGCTCATTTTCTCTAAGTGAAAGCCCAGCGAGAACAAAATGCGCGCCGCCCGATGACTGCGCCAGAACAACATGCCCATACGTTGTTCCGGGGTGTCGGCAAACTCGAGCTCCCACAGACGCAATTCCCAGTACAGGGCCCAGCCTTCGCCCCAGAATGGGCTGGCGAATAATCGACGATGGGTTTGATAGCGGTCGGTCATAAAATGTTGCAGATGATGACCGGGAATCAATTCGTGATGGACCACAGCACGCGAAAAATGCCGGTTGTTGCCACGTAGCGTATTGAGCTTTTTGTCTTGCGGCATGTCGTTGGTCGGGTAGGCGACCCAGACGTCTTCGCCGCCCAGAAAGAACGGTGCCTGCAACTGATATTCAGGGCTGAGCATGGTCATCCGCCAGTCGTGTTTGGCCACTTGCGGAATGCTGATCAACTGGCGCGATTCAATAAACTGCGTCGCTTCAAACGCTAAGTCGGTGACCAAAGCGGGTTGCTCGCCGGGCTGCGGATGCTGTGACTTCACCGCCTCTAAGGCTGCTCGCCAATTGGGCTGGCCCATCTCTTTGGCGGCTTTGTCCATTTCGGCCTGACACCAAGTCAGCTCGGCTTCCGCCATGGTCATCAGCTGTTCGGGTGTGTACGGAACCATCTCGTCAGACAGCATGCTCAGCAGCGCGCTGCGACCAATCGGGTCACCAATGATGGCTTCGGGATCACTGGCGCCGGCCAGCTTGTCACGCACCAATTTTTCGAAGCGCTCCATGCTCTGGCTCAAATCATTGAAGGGTTTATCGACCCACCAGCTAAATTGCGGGTCGTAGCCGCTATAAAAACCATGCCAGTCGGTCAGCGCGGTGCGCAGTTGAGCTAAGGCGCGTGATGCACGAAATGCCACTGCGGGTGTGCGCACCGGAGAGACGGCGTCGCGCGGGGTCATTTTTGCTTCGAGTTTTTCAATCGCCTCGCGTGCAGCCTGCAACGCGGTGGCATGCGCTTTCGGATCGATGGTTTCAAAGCGCAGGCGCGACTCAATCAGGCTCATTAATTCTGAGTAATGCGGCAGTAGGGCCGACATCTCGTCGAAGCGCTGTTGCTCGCGGCTTAAGCTTTCGGTGCGGATGCGAATCGCGCGCTGCAATAAGCGCATGTCGATATGATCTTCGTTGCCAAACTTTGTCTGGTCGATCGTTTTCAGAAAGTCTGACCATTGCGCGTAGAAGGCGGTTTGTGCCGCCGCACGGCGCGGTGCATAGAGCGAGTCCGGACGCTGATTGCTGAGCTGATAGACGTGCTCCAGACTGGCTTCATCGGCAGCGAAGCGCTTAACGACTTCAGCCATCGGATGCGAAACCGGCGCGATGTCTTGTAGTGCCGGGGGGCTGAACTTTTGATCGGCATGCGTTGCATTGGCGAAGATCAGGCTCAGGCTGATCAGTAGAATCGCGCTGCTTGATTTCATTCAACTACTCCGTGGTTATTTCGGTTGCACTGCCGATTTTGCGGTGGCTTTAATAAATCCCAGCAAGGCAGCCAAGCCATTGCTGCGTGTCGGTGATAGATGCTGAGCCAGTCCGATTTTGGCGATGTAGTCGGCATCGGTCGCCAGAATTTGTTCGGCACTGCGATCAGAAAATACCCTCAGCGCCAAAAAAATCAGGCCCGACACAATGGCTGAATCGCTAATTGCATGAAAACGCAGACTGTCGGCGTTGCCCTCGGGCACAATCCACACCATCGATTGGCAGCCGTGCAGTCGATGCTGCTCGGTCTTCCACTCGTCTTTTAAAGGCGGCAGTTTTTTGCCCAGATCGATCAAGTATTGATAGCGCTCTGACCAATCCGAGAAATAACCGAACTCCTCGATGATTGCTTCTTGCGCAGCTTGCGGACTGGCTTCCATAGGGAACAGATAATCACTCATTAAATTCGTTTCCAACGCACGCCCTGAGGGGTGTCTTCAATCACGATGCCTTGCTCTGAGAGTTGCTTTCTTATGGCGTCGGCACGCGCAAAATCGCGCGATTTTTTAGCTTCGTCGCGTTCGGCCAACAGGGCGCTAATCGCCTGCTCATCATCACCACCGAGCGTGCCAAACCACTGTTCGGGATCTTGTTGTAGCAAGCCGAGTACTTTGCCCACGCCGAGAATCTGCGCTTTGAGCGCGCTCAGTTCCGATGAATCCTCGGTGCGCCGGGCTTGTGCGGCGAGCTGAGCGAGAACGGCGAGAGCAATGGGTGTATTTAAATCATCGTCCAATGCATCCTCTACGGTTTGCGGAATCTGGGCCTCGACCTCGATATCGGAGAGCTCGCGTAGCGTTCCATACAAACGATCCAGTGTTCGCTTGCTTTGCTCGATCAGTCCATCGGACCAATCCAGAGGTTGTCGATAATGCGCTGACAATAAGGCATAACGCAAAGCTTCCGGTGGATGGGCTTTGAGTAATTCGCCGACCAGGCTGACATTGCCTACCGACTTGGACATTTTGGAGCCGGCAAAATTCAACATGCCGTTGTGAATCCAATAGCGGGCTAATGGCCGGCCACCATGGCTGCAGGCGCTTTGCGCAATCTCGTTTTCATGATGAGGAAACTGCAAATCAATCCCGCCGGCATGGATGTCGAGGGTCTCACCCAAATGTGCCTCGGCCATTGCCGAGCATTCGATATGCCAGCCGGGCCGACCACGACCCCAGGGCGAATCCCAGCCCGGAAGGGTTTCGTCGGAGGGTTTCCACAGCACAAAATCACCCGCATACCGTTTATACGGAGCGACATCGACGCGCGCGCCGGCGATCATGTCTTCGGTGGAGCGGCCCGATAGCTGTCCGTATGGCTCAAAGCTCGGCACTGAGAACAGCACGTGGGACTCGGCGTGATAGGCATGTCCACTGGCAATCAACGCCTCGATCATCGTGATGATCTGAGCAATGTGCTCGGTTGCTTTGGGTTCGATATCCGGAGCGCTGGCGCCCAGAGCGCGCATTTGCTCACGGTAGGCGGCCGTGTACTTATCGGTAATCTGAGAAATCGGTACGCCCAGATCGCGGGCCGCGGCATTAATTTTGTCGTCCACGTCGGTGATGTTGCGCACATAGCACAGCTTGCCGTAGCGCCGCCGCAGCAGGTCGGCCAGAACGCCGAACACGACCGGACCGCGCGCATTACCAATATGCACGTAGTTGTAAACGGTGGGTCCGCAGACATAAAAGGTGACCCGTTCAGCGCTGATAGGGGTGAAATCTTCCAGACTTCGCGTAAGGGTGTTATAGAGCCGCAGGGCCATGCTTCAACCTGATCAATGAGCTGGCCTAATTCTAGCAAGCTTGACCCCCAGCTTAACGAAAATCTTATGCTTTGGTTCAGCCGCCACGTGATTGAATTAGATCCAGAGCTTCAATAAGGACTCAACATGCTTCGCACATTTGCTTTGATTACCGCCGCCCTCAGCTTGTCGCTTCTTGCTCCGGGTGCAAACGCCCAGCAACAGTTCGATCCGGTCAGCGGAGAAAACGTCAGCGTGGTGCAAGCCAAAGTGGTGCGCGTCGACCCGGTGTATGAAACCGTGCGCATCCGCACCCCGGAAGAGCGTTGCGATGGCGAAGAGCATGACAAAGACCATGGCCGCGGCGGCGCAATCGTCGGCGCAGTGGTTGGCGGCGTGGCCGGTAACCAGGTGGGTAAGGGTGACGGTAAAAAGGTCGCGACCGTAGCCGGCGCGGTGATTGGTGGTTTGGTCGGCCGCAAGATTGACCGCGAAAACTCATCCGGCAACGTACCGGTTTGCCGCATGGTGGAAGTTGAGCGCGAAGAGCGCCGGATTGCCGGCTACGACGTGGAATACACCTATCAAGGCAAAACCTATATGTCGCGCATGCCCTACGATCCGGGCGATACGCTGTCGGTGCGAATCACTGTCTCGCCAATTGTCAGTGATGCACGCTGATTAGAAACCCATAAAACCCTTGATCCGCCGAACTATTCGTGACAATCTTCGCCGCATGAACCGCGCATATACCAACGCCGAGATTTTGACTTCTGCCCGCATGGCGGCCGGAATGACTTCTCGTGCTTCGCGACCGGAGTCCACGATTTAGCTGGGGTAGCCGGAGAATTCCGCACGTTTACACAAAGCCCAGCCTTCGCGCTGGGCTTTTTCGTTTTCTATAC
This sequence comes from uncultured Gammaproteobacteria bacterium, assembly GCA_965368785.1. Lineage (GTDB taxonomy): Bacteria > Pseudomonadota > Gammaproteobacteria > Xanthomonadales > Xanthomonadaceae > Silanimonas. The sequence continues at coordinate 7,733 of CBDUOG010000046.1, forward strand.
AGGCAAAAATTATGAAGCACTTCCTCAACACTCAAGACTGGGCCAAATCCGAATTGGATGAATTGCTGGTGCAGGCTGAGGCCTTCCGTCGATCGCCCGGCGGTGACCAGTTACGCGGTAAGTCGATTGCCTTGGTGTTTTTCAATAGCTCGCTGCGTACCCGGACCAGCTTTGAACTCGGTGCGTTTCAGCTGGGTGGCCATGCGATTGTTCTATCGCCGGGCAAAGATGCCTGGCCGATTGAGTTTGAATCCGGTGTGGTGATGGATGGCGATACCGAAGAGCACATTAGCGAAGTGGCCCGCGTGCTATCGCGCTATGTCGATTTGATCGCGGTGCGTGCTTTTCCTAAATTCGTTGATTGGAGCATTGACCGCCAGGATCAAGTGCTACAGGGCTTTGCAAAACATGCCACGGTTCCGGTGATTAACTTGGAAACCATTACCCATCCGTGTCAGGAACTCGCGCATATCCAGGCGCTGCAGCAGAAGTTCGGGCCGGATCTTCGCGGTAAAAAATACGTACTGACCTGGACCTATCATCCCAAAGCATTGAATACCGCGGTCGCCAATTCTGCGCTGACCATCGCCACCCGCTTCGGTATGGATGTCACCTTATTGTGCCCCAGCGCCGAGTACGTTCTGGACGAGCGGTATATGGATTGGGCTGAAAAAAACGTGGCCGAGCAGGGTGGTTCGCTGCAGGTCAGTCACGACATTGATTCGGCGTATCGCGGCGCTGAGATTGTTTACGCCAAGAGCTGGGGTGCATTGCCATTCTTCGGCCACTGGGAAGACGAAAAGCCGCTGCGTGAACAACTCAAACACTTCATCGTCGACGAACGAAAAATGGCCTTGACCAACAATGCAGTGTTCAGCCACTGCTTGCCGCTGCGGCGCAACGTAAAGGCGACGGATGCGGTGATGGATTCACCGGCATGCATTGCCATTCAAGAAGCAGAAAATCGCCTGCACGTGCAAAAAGCGATTATGGCCAAATTAATTAAGCAATAAAGTAACGAGGAAGACTGATGAGTCAGAAAGATATTGTGCTGGCCTTTTCCGGCGGATTAGACACGAGCTTCTGTGTGCCCTGGCTGCAGCAGCGCGGCTGGAATGTACACACCGTGTTCGCCGATACCGGCGGTGTCGATGCCGCTGAGCGCGCCTATATTGAACAGCGCGCCAAAGAGCTGAAGGTCACTTTGCACCAGACCATCGATGGCGGCCCGGCGTTTTGCCGCTGCGGCGCAACGTAAAGGCGACGGATGCGGTGATGGATTCACCGGCATGCATTGCCATTCAAGAAGCAGAAAATCGCCTGCACGTGCAAAAAGCGATTATGGCCAAATTAATTAAGCAATAAAGTAACGAGGAAGACTGATGAGTCAGAAAGATATTGTGCTGGCCTTTTCCGGCGGATTAGACACGAGCTTCTGTGTGCCCTGGCTGCAGCAGCGCGGCTGGAACGTGCACACCGTGTTTGCCGATACCGGCGGTGTTGATGCCGCTGAGCGCGCCTATATTGAGCAGCGCGCAAAAGAGCTGAAGGTCACTTCGCACCAGACCATCGATGGCGGCCCGGCCTTATGGAATGGCTTTGTAAAGCCTTTCGTGTGGGCCGGCGAAAGCTATCAGGGGCAGTACCCGTTGTTGGTGTCTGACCGTTACCTGATTGTTGATGCGGCGCTCAAGCGTTGCGCTGAGTTGGGTACGCGGTCCATTGCGCATGGCTGCACCGGCATGGGCAACGATCAAGTGCGATTTGATTTAGCGGTGAAAGCATCCGGTGACTACGAAATTGTCGCGCCGATTCGCGAAATCCAAAAGGAGCACACCGAAGTGCGCGCGTACGAGCAACGTTATCTTGAAGAGCTCGGATTTGAAGTGCGCAGCAATCAAAAGGCCTACACGATTAATGAGAACTTGCTTGGACTGACGATGTCCGGTGGCGAGATCGATCAGTGGCAGGCACCCGGGGCAGGCGCTCAAGGCTGGTGCGCGGCCGCGGTGAATTGGCCGAAGCAGCCGCTGCGTGTACGCATCGGATTTGTGCACGGGGAAGCGGTCAGTCTTGATGGCCAGAAAATGGCGGGTCACGAGATGCTCGCCAAGCTCAATAAATTATTTGCCGCCTACGGTGTGGGCCGCGGCATCTACACCGGCGACACCACGATTGGTTTGAAAGGCCGCATTGTGTACGAAGCACCCGGCCTGACCGCGCTTTTGTGTGCGCATCGGGCGCTGGAAGAAGCGGTGCTAAGTAAGCAACAAAATCGCTTCAAGCCGGAGATCGCCCGCAAGTGGGTGGAGTTGGTGTACGAAGGCTTTTATCACGACCCACTCAAAACAAATCTCGAAGCATTTTTAGCCTCAAGCCAATCGACCGTTGAGGGCGAGGTAACGCTGGAAACCTTTGGTGCGCGAGTGGATGCGATTGCGGTGTCGTCGGCACGTATTCTATCGGCCAAGGACGCCTGCTACGCGCAAAGTGCCAGCTGGGGTGTCGAGGAAGCCGAAGGTTTTATTCGTTTGTTTGGCATGAGCAGCACATTGTGGGCTCAAGTAAACCGCAAGGACGATTGACTATGTTGCAGCCGGCACTGAAACACCTGGAAGCCTTGGTGGGTTTTGATACACGCAATCCGCCGCGGGCAATCTCGACCGGTGGAATTTTTGATTATCTGCGCCAGCAATTGCTGGATTTTCAAATCGAAGTGAACGATCATGGCGCCGGCGCAGTATCGATGCTCGCCCGACGCGGGTCGCCGAAACGTTTGTTTAACGTGCATCTGGATACCGTGCCCAGCGCCAGTTCGTGGACTCAGGATCCCTTGCAACTGCGGGTCACCCAGGACCGCGCCATTGGCTTGGGCGCCTGCGATATTAAAGGTGCGGCCGCCTGTTTATTAGCAGCGGCAAGTGAAACCCGCGGTGACGCCGCGTTTTTGTTTAGCACAGACGAAGAAGCCAATGACGCGCGCTGCATTGAAGCGTTCTTGAATACCGATCACGGATTCAAAGAAGTGATTGTGGCGGAGCCGACAATGGCCGAGGCGGTCATTGCGCACCGCGGTATTGCCTCGGTATTGATTCAATTCAGTGGTCGTTCGGCGCATGCCTCGGCTAATCAGGCGATTGCTGATAGTGCCGTGCACTCGGCAATGGTCTGGGGAGCACAGGCGCTGCAGCGCGTGCAGGAAATGCAACACCTGCGCTTTGGTGGCTTGACCGGCTTGCGGATGAATATCGGACGCATAGAGGGCGGAATCAAAGCCAATATGATTGCGGCCAACTGCGAATTGCGCTTCGGCTTCCGACCGCTTCCGTCGCAGCCGATTGATGAACTCCATGAGGTGTTTCGCGACTGCTTGCCGCCTGATTGTGTGGCCAATTACGCGCAGACATTTCGCGGCCCATCCTTACCCGCCGGAGCAACTCATTTGGCCGAAGAAAAGCGATTGGCCGCGCGTGATCTGGCCGATGAGCTCGGTTTACCGATTGGTAATGCCGTTGATTTTTGGACCGAAGCCTCTTTGTTTTCTGCCGCTGGCCTGACCGCATTGGTCTATGGCCCGGGCGATATTGCGCAAGCGCATACGGCCGATGAATGGGTCAGTTTGCAGCAGCTGGAAACCGTGCTCACTACTTATAAGCGTCTACTGTCATGAGCGAGACTCGCACCACCATTATTCGCTTGCTGTCGAACATGGCCAGCGCAAAAGAAATTCAAATGTATCTGCGGCGGTTCTCGCAGCAGGACGCTACGCGCTTTGCCGTCGTGAAAGTCGGCGGCGCTATTTTGCGCGACGAGCTCGAAGCCCTGGTTTCATCCTTGGCATTTTTACAACAAGTCGGTTTGACCCCGGTGGTCGTTCATGGCGGCGGGCCGCAACTGGATGTTGAGCTGCAGCAAGCCGGCATTGAGAAACAAACCGTGGATGGCCTGCGGGTTACCACGCCGGAGTCCTTATCGATCATCCGGCGCGTTTTGATCCGCGAAAACCAACGCCTGGTTGAAGCACTGCAAGCCGATGGTGTGCGCGCCAGCGGCATCCAGACCGGTGTATTTGAAGTCGACTATTTGGATAAGGCCAAATACGGATTGGTGGGAACAGTTGCTGCAACGCGCACCGAACAGGTTAAGTCGGCCATTCGCATGGGCACGATTCCGGTCATTTCTTCCTTAGGCGAGACCAGTCACGGACAAATACTCAATATCAATGCCGACTGGGCAGCCAATGCGCTGATCAAAGAGCTTCAGCCTTATAAGATTATTTTCTTAACCGCTACCGGTGGTTTGCTCGACGGACAGGATCGCCTGATCGACTCGATTAATCTGAGCTCAGACTTTGAGCGATTGATGTCCGAGCCCTGGCTGCATTCGGGTATGCGCGTGAAGATTCAGCAGATCTACGATTTATTGATGGACTTGCCACTGTCCTCGTCGGTCTCGATCACCAAGCCGGCGGAGCTGGCCAAAGAGCTTTTCACCCATCGCGGTTCGGGCACATTGGTACGCCGCGGCGAGAGCATTTTATGTTTTGAGCGCTGGGAAGATTTAGATTTGCCGCGATTATCCGGACTGATTCAATCGGGCTTCGGTCGTGGACTGACTCAAGACTATTTCGCCAGTACACAGCCGTTCAAAATCTACGTCAGTGAGCATTATCGGGCGGCGCTGGTTTTAACCCTGGAAAATGGTGTGGCGCATCTAGACAAATTTGCTGTAGCTGAAGATGCTAAAGGCGAGGGCCTGGGTAAGGCAGCATGGAAGTTTGTTAAGGCGCAGAATCCGCAAATGTTCTGGCGCTCGCGCAATACGAATCCCATCAATGACTTTTATTTTGAAGAAGCGGACGGCTGCATAAAGGGCGAGCCGTGGAATGTTTTCTGGTATGGGCTGTCTGATTTTGAATCGGTGCAGTACGCGGTGACCCATTGTCGCGAACGGCAGGCCACTTTGAAGGTGGAGGTTGAATGAACCTTAATGATTACGCCACATTGCGCGGTGAGCATGTCAGTCTCTTGCCGCTGCAACTAGAACACGCGGCCGGCTTAGACAAGGCCGCTGCCGATGGCGAACTATGGAAGTTGTGGTACACAACGGTGCCAGCACCCGGACGGGCGAGTGCCTACATTGAAAAGGCGCTCAAAGCGCGCGATGCGGGAACGGGCCTGCCCTTTGCGGTGTTAGATCACAGTGGCGAGATTGTCGGCTCAACGCGGCTGTATTACATCGATCGCGAGAATCTACGTTGTCATATTGGTTACACCTGGTATGCCAGCCGGGCGCAACGTACCGCCTTGAATACGGAAGCCAAGTACCTTCTGCTGCGCTATGCGTTTGAAGAGTTAAATAATATTGCCGTGGTCTTTGAAACGCATGTGGCTAATGAGCGTTCGCGCGCGGCGATCGCGCGATTGGGCGCGCATCAAGATGGCATCTTGCGCAGTCACATGATTATGCCTGATGGCAGTATTCGCGATACGGTGGTTTTTTCAATCATCAAAGATGAGTGGCCGGATGTTGCAGCGGCACTGCTCAAGCGTTTAGGAAGGTAGGGTATTTATGACGGGACGAGTCGGAATTATTGGTGCTCGGGGTTATGTCAGTCAGGAACTAATCCGGCTTATTTTCGCGAATCCGCAGTTTGAACTGGGTTTTGTCTCATCGCGCGCACGCGCCGGGCAGTCCCTGCAGAAGTTCAACCCGAGCATTCGAACCGATATGCAGTACATCGAGCTCACGCCGGATAGCTTGTCGCAGCATAGCGTTGATGCGCTGGTCTTAGCCTTACCCAACGGTTTAGCCCAGCCTTATGTGGAGGCTGTAACGCAATTCAACCCGGAAACGCGAATCGTTGATCTGTCGGCCGATCACCGCTTCGATGCCAACTGGATTTACGGTCTGCCGGAGTTGGGCCGCGAGCAGATTCGCCAAGCAGCCAGAATCAGTAATCCGGGTTGCTACGCTACGGCCATGCAACTGGCGATATCGCCGATGCGGGATCAGCTTGAGGGCCCGGTGCAATGCTTTGGTGTATCGGGCTACTCCGGGGCAGGCACCACCGCATCGGATAAGAACAATCCAGATAAATTGAATGAGAACCTGATTCCTTATGCCCTGGCCGGGCATATCCACGAACGCGAGGTGTCGCGTCATCTCAATCACCCAGTCGAGTTTATGCCGCACGTGGCAGCTTACTTTCGCGGCTTAAGTATTACCGCCAATCTGCATTTGAAATCCGTCTGGAGCGTTGCGGATGTGATGGACCGTTACCGCAATTACTTTTCTGACTCGCCCTTGGTTCGGGTTAAGGCTGACGCGCCGTGGACCAATCAGATTGCCGGGCGCAATGGTGCGATGATTGGCGGCTTTACATTGAGTGAAGATGGACGGCGCCTCGTCGTGGTCAGCGTTCTGGATAACTTGCTCAAAGGTGCAGCGACGCAGGCCATGCAGAACCTGAATCTGGCATTTGGATTTGACGAGTTGCTGGGAATCAACAATGGCTAAACCAATCTGGGATAAGGCGGGTATCGAGTTGGATCAGCAGATTCAGAACTTCCTCGCCGGTGACGACGTCGTGCTCGACCGTCAACTGATTCAATATGATATTCAAGCGAGCAGGGCGCATGCTGAAGGACTGGCTCGGATTTATTTGCTTAGCGCTGATGAATTAGCGGCCATCGAAAACTGTTTGGATCAATTGGCGAGCGAAATCGCGGATGGCAGTTTTGTGCTCGATGCGCAGTACGAAGATATGCACAGCGCGATCGAAGCTTATCTGATTGCTCAGATCGGCGATGCCGGACGCAAGATCCATAGCGGTCGATCGCGTAATGACCAGGTGCTGGTTGCCATGCGACTGCACAGCGTGGATACGCTGCGGCAACTCAAGCAATTGTGTGCGAATGTCAGCCAGGCGTTTTATGGCGTGGCTGAAGAACATGCGCTGGTGCCTATGCCCGGATACACGCACCTGCAACGGGCAATGCCGAGCTCGGTCGGGATGTGGGCGGCTGGCTATCTGGAGGCGTTTATTGATGACGCCCTGTTGGCCGAAAGTACGCTCGAATGGATCGATGCAAATCCATTAGGGTCAGCTTCGGGCTATGGCGTCAATATTGAGTTGGACCGGGACTTCACCACTCAGGCACTGGGTTTTTCTCGTGTGCAGGT
>CBDUOG010000047.1:0-14460 GCA_965368785.1 uncultured Gammaproteobacteria bacterium
TGCCGGTTTTGCTGCCGGTTTTGCTGCCGGTTTTGCTGCCGGTTTTGCTGCCGGTTTCGCTGCCGGTTTCGCTGCCGGTTTCGCTGCCGGTTTTATGCTGGACTTGGCTTTGGCCTTGCTGGCAGGTTTGCCATGAGCGGCCTTGGCCCGGGTCGCGGCGTCCGGAATGCTATCGGCTTTGCCTTTGAGATATTGCAAAACTTCAGACGCGTGCGTATCGGGCTTTACTTTGTCCCATATTTTTTCGACGCGCCCGTCGCCACTGATAATAAAAGTGCTGCGATGAATGCCGAAGTAGCGTCGACCGTAAAGCACTTTTTCCACCCACACACCAAAGCGCTCGGCGATAATGTGATCCGGGTCTGACAGCAGCGGATAGCCTAAGCCATGTTTTTCAACAAACTTCAGGTGGCTTTGTTCGGTGTCTGCAGAAATTCCAAATATCGGCACGCCCAGTTTTCTGAAATTGCTTTGAATATCGCGGAAAGCACAGACCTCTCGGGTGCAGCCGGGCGTGTGATCTTTCGGGTAGAAAAAGAGCACAAAGCGCTTTCCGACTAAATCGGTGTTGGTGACAATACGGCCTTGGTCAGTTCTGAGCGAGAACGTAGGAATCGGAGTGCCTGGTTGCAGCATTTACTTTCTCCTGAAGATTAATTTAAACCGGTAGCGGGCGCGCTTCGCGTTGGAACTTGGATGTTACAAAGATCGATATGGCCAGCCGGACGTACATACCACTGGTCTTTCCGGTTGCGTCTTGACTCCACGAACTCAGCAAATATCGCTGTATCGGTGCGCATAATTTGCAGTGAGCTGTGCTCGGCCACCGGTAAATCGGAGCCAAGCTTGATTGATACAATCGGTGTGCGCAGACTTTCGTCGGCATAAAAGCCCATCGGTGCCGGCCCACGTTTAATGGTCGAGAGCCACTCCATGCCCTCGACCACGCGACCTACCGTCGTGATGTTCAGGTCCAGCTGGCGCGGCGATTGACCGGTGACGACATACAATTCTGTGCCATTACTGCTATCAGCCGCCATATCGCGTCCGGCCCCAAGAACGCCATAGCAATGAGCCAACCAGTATTCATTTGACTTCGGATCATGGCCGCTTGCAAAACCCTTGGAAAAGCCCACTTGTGGCGCCCAGCCATCTGCGTCCGGTAAGCGAGTAAACTCGATGTCTGCATTGCGGGTGCTGAACTCAGCCGGTAGTTTTTCTTCGGCGGCGCCCAATGCTCGGCGCGCTTCACCTTCGCTTGGATCACCAAACTGCACAACAAAGTTGTCCTGAGAGCGATAAATACTTAAACCGTCCCAGTAGCCCTGGCGTGCCAGCTGTTTGATGTTCCCGGTGTGTTCGGGGGCAAACTGTTCGGCTAATTCGATGACAATGCGCTGGCCATCAACGTCCATATACAGGGTGTTTTGCGGATCTAAGGAGCGCCAGTCACTGTCGCTGCTGGCTGCAATTATTTCACTGGTTGTACGGTTAGACGTAGGCACTGGTTCACCGCCGCAAGCACACAGCACGGCGGTGCTGCTTAGGGTGATTACGAGCAACTTAATTGCGTTAACGTGCATGAGTCCTACCTGAGAATATCGTCGGTCTTAGCTCCTACAATACCGCAGCTGCGGGCATGTGTGTTGTCAAATTCAGGTTTCGACGAGCCTGAAATTCTGTTCTTGCAGCTGTAAAAGCACCGATTCCCAGTGACGTCGATCGGCAAAAAAGGGAAAAGCGCTCTTGAATGCCGGGTCGGCCCAGCGCCGGGCTATCCACGCATGGAAATGCAATAGGCGCAGTCCGCGTAAGGCTTCGGTCAGATACAGTTCGGCCGGTTCAAAGGCCCTGAATTGCTCGTACCCGCCAAGCAGGGCGTCCAGAGATTTTTGCCGGGTATCCGGTTCGCTTGGCAACAGCATCCAAAGGTCCTGAATCGCCGGTCCATTCATTGCATCGTCGAGGTCGACGAAATGCGGCTGATCATCGCGCCACAGCATATTGCCCAAATGGCAGTCGCCATGCAGTCGGATGGTTCGAGTGCTACCCACCGCCTCAAATCGGTCGTTGATTAACGCCAGGAGTTGTTCGGCGTTGTCGATTACGTTGTGATAAATATCCCGGGCAATCCACTCGCCATTGCGCAAGACATCAATCGGTACCCGACCAAAGTCATGTGCGTTTAAGTGCAGACGATGACTAAATCGTTCGCGGCTACCGACATTGTGCATTTGTGCCAGGGTGCTGCCGAGCTTGCGTAGCGTCTCGCTATCATCTAATTCAGGGGCGCGCCCGCCTTGCAGTGGAAAAAGCGCGATACGCAAGTCTTCATAGTGATGCAAGCTGCGCTCGTTGATGAGAAGCGGTGCTACCACCGGTAACTTTTCGGCTTTCAACTCCAACGCAAATTGGTGTTCCTCTTCGATCGCCGGATCGCTCCAACGTTGGGGTCGGTAAAATTTGGCGATAAGTGCTGGCTGATCTTCGATACCGACTCTGAACACTCTGTTCTCGTAGCTGTTCAAAGCCAGTACGCGCCCGTCACAGAGCAGGCCAAGCGATTCGATCGCATCAACGATGCGCGCCGGATCTAAGTTCGCGAACGGAATGTCACTGTGCGCCGCGGCCTGATTCAAGCGGGCATTTCCAGGCGGGCTAACTCCTGCCCGTAGTTTGGTGACAACCATAGCTGCGCACCGATCTGACGAAATCCGACCGATTCAAACGCGTCTCGATAGAAGCGCGCCGGCCGTGCAAAAAAGCCCTCCGTATCGCCTTGGATTTGATCCTCCTTGCAATAGGTTTCCAGATATGCCACACCCGCGCACAGCTCGGCCAGGCCGGGTAGGGCACGTTTAAGCTCGCGGGCATCGACGTAGTGCAAAACATCGGCGCAAATCAGCAGATCCACTGGCGGGCAGGGTCTGAACTGATCCAGATCGCCGACGCGTGCGAGCATCAGATTGCGGGTTCGGCCGAATCGGCGTACCGCGTATTCGCTGCTATCTAGCCCGATGTACTTCAGTTTGGGCCGCATTTTTAAAAGCGGTGCACGGCATAAACCGGTGCCGGCACCGATATCCAGCACACTGCGGACCGGGTGGCCCAGAAAGTACTCAGCGCTGGAAACGGCCAGGCTCAACTTGCGCTGCATATGCGCGCGATCCTGCCCGGTTTTGCTGTTTTTTTGATACCAATGCGAGAAATAGTCTTTGTCGTAAGTCTTTGTCATTACAGGAGTTTATCTGATTCAAAAACTATTTATCGGGCTTTGTGACCTTTGGCCTATGTACTACTGCGTAGTTCTCACTAGTATTGATCTCACTATAGCGACCTTCGCTGTATGACCGAAACATCGTTACTTGGCCTGCAAGTGGCGCTAAGTCTCGGCCCCCTTGAAAGGAGTAGCTGTGGATACTGAACCGCATTTACGCAAATTTGAAAAAGAGCTGAGCTCCGGGACCGTCGCGCTGACGCTGCTGGCCGTGCTGCAAAACTCGGACTCGCCAATGTACGGCTATCAGATTGCCAAGCAATTTGAGCAGACCGAAGGCGGCGCACTGGCCGGTAAACACAGCGCGCTTTACCCGGTGCTACGAAATCTGAGCGCAGCGGAGTTACTCGATAGTTATGTTGAGCCGTCAGACGCCGGGCCGGCACGTCGCTATTACCGGATTAATTCTTACGGTGCTGCAGTACTGGCTGAATGGACAAAAAGTTGGAATGCCACACGCGCAAGCGTCGATATGATTTTAAAAGGAGAATCACAATGAGTGACACCGCAAAAACCGTGCAGGAGTATTTACAGCAACTGCGCGCACAGCTCAGTGGCGCTGACCCGGCCCTCATTCAAGATGCCCTGTATGACGCTGAAGAGTATTTGCGTTCGGAGATCGCCGCGCATCCACGCAGTAGTGAGCAGGAAGTGCTGAGCAATATTGCCAACACTTACGGTAAGCCCGAAGAAGTCGCTGAGATTTATCGCGATACCGAAATCAAAGTCAGCAAGGCGCTGAAGCCACCGGTGCGCAAATCGTCTGATTCGATCTTTGCGCGATTCTTTGGCGTCATCACCGACTCACGAGCCTATGCTTCCTTGTTCTACATGCTGCTGGCATTGGCCACCGGTATTTTTTACTTCACCTGGGCGGTCACCGGCTTAAGCTTGTCACTGGGGATGGCGATATTGATCATCGGCATTCCTCTGTTTATTTTGTTTATGGCCTCGGTCTGGGCGCTGTCTCTGGTTGAGGGGCGAATCGTTGAGGTCTTGCTCGGCGAGCGCATGCCAAGGCGACCGGTGAGTGCGCAGAAAGATCTGCCGATTCTCTCGCGTATCGGTAACATGCTTTCGGACTCGCGGACTTGGCTGACCTTGCTATATATGTTGTTGATGCTGCCGCTGGGTATCGCTTATTTCACGATTGCGGTCACTGCCCTGGCATTTTCGCTCGGCATGTTTTTGGCGCCAATCGGTGTGTTGTTCGGTCATCCACCGCAAATTGCGCTGGACGGCTTTTCACACGAAATGGGTTTTTTCGCCAGCTTTGCCTTCAGTGTTCTGGGCTTGTTGAGCTTCTTTGTGACCTTACACGTGGCCAAAGGCATTGGTTACCTACATGGTCAGATTGCCAAGCACTTGCTGGTAAAAGCAGCCGACTAATCGGCTGCTTTTGAGACACTCAGGCAAAAAAGCTGTGGGCAATAATCGCCCAGAAGCCCTGCACAACCACGCCGGTCAAGCCGATCAGGGTGATTGCAAACCCGACACCGCGCTTGCCGGCGTCTTGCATATAGCCGCGTGCATATAGAATGCGGCCGACAATCCAGACCCCTGCAAAAGCCACCGCGGTCATTTCATTTGAGTAGATTGCGGCAATCCAGAATGCCGGTAAAAACATAATGGCTTGCTCAATTGTATTCATCTGCACGCGAAACACACGTTCAAAATCTGCATTGCCGTAGGTGGCCGGTGACTTCACGTCGTATTTGCCGTGTGCAGCGCCAACCATGCCGCCAAAGACAAACATCAAAAGCACGATGAGTAAGGTCATTAAAATGGGTAAAACAGGCATATCGAGTCCCCTGGAAGACATTTAGGTGCCGCAAGCGATAAGCTAAGCGGCGTTTTGTGCCGAGAGCCATTTATGACCGTTCGGGTTCGTAGAAACTATGCTGCAAGCGACCTAGCCGTCAAGCGCCGCGAGCTTTGGGCCTGGGCCGGGTTTGATTTTGCCAACTCCGGCTACACCACTGTGGTCATCACTGCGATCTTCAACGCGTATTTCGTTTCGGTCGTAGCAGGCAATACCGATTGGGCGACTTTGCTTTGGACATTGACCCTATCGGCGTCTTACTTGTTGGTGATGGCGACGTCGAACTGGGTCGGTATGTATGCCGATGCGAACGCAGCAAAAAAACGCTTGTTAATATGGACCACGCTGATCTGTGCGTCGTGCACGGCCTTGCTCAGCATTACCGATGGCAACACGCTTATTTTGGCGTTGTTGTTGATATTGCTCAGCAATACCGCGTTTGGACTGGGTGAAAATTTAATTGCCGCATTTTTACCGGAGTTGGCCAGCGAAAAGGGCATGGGGCGACTTTCCGGCTACGGCTGGGCCTTGGGCTATTTGGGCGGCATGTTGTTGCTGGGCATCTGTTTGTATTGGATTCAAAGCGCGGAGCAGCGGGGTTCTGAAACGCAATTGGCGGTTCAGCAAAGCATGTTGTGGACCGCAGGCGCATTCGTTTTAGCGGCCATCCCGACCTTCGTTCTACTTAAAGAGCGCATTGAGCCCAAGAAACGCGGTTGGTTCGAGTTGCTACCGGTGGCTTGGCGTCGACTGCGCGATACGTTTGTGAGTACGCGTGATCTGCCGGACCTGACGCGGTTCTTGTGGTGCATCGTGGCGTATCAAGCGGGAGTCGGCACGATCATTACGGTGGCGGCGATCTTCACCCAACAAGCACTGGGCTTTACGACAGCTGAAAGTATCCAGCTTATTTTGATTGTGAATGCGACCGCGGCCGTGGGTGCGTTTTTATTCGGTTTTGTCCAGGACCGTTTGGGCCACAAACCGGCGCTGACTTTATCGTTACTGGGCTGGCTGGTGTCGATCGTAATATTGTTCGCATCCGAAGATCGCACCATGTTTTGGGTCGTGGCCAACCTCTCCGGTTTGTGTCTGGGTGCATCGCAATCGATCGGCAGGGCATTGGTGGGTGTTATGTGCCCGCCGGATCGCGAAGGTGAAGTCTTTGGATTATGGGGATTAGCGGTGAAGTTCTCGATGATCGTCGGGCCGGTGAGTTACGGTTTAATTAGTTTTGTACTTAAAGGTGATCATCGCACCGCTATGCTGTGCATCGGCGTATTCTTTATTCTTGGCCTGTTCTTGTTAGGGCGGGTGAATGTCGAGCAGGGCATGTTACGAGCGAAATTGCCGAAAAATTAGAAGGAAGATCGATGAGCGTTTATTTATGGACTAAGTCCTTACATTTATTGATGGTGATCTCCTGGATGGCTGCGGTATTTTATTTGCCGCGAATCTTGGTAAACATTGCTGAAACTCAAGCTCAAACAGACGTGCGCGAGCGATTGGTGTTGATGGGCATGCGCTTGTATCGCTTCGGGCATAACCTGTTCGGTGTTGCGTTTGTTCTGGGCTTATTGCTCTGGTTCGGTTATCTGATGACGCCGGATTGGTGGCCGCAAATTGTGTTTGGCGGCTGGATGCATGCCAAGTTAGTGCTAGTCGCGCTGCTGCTTGCACACTTTGTCTGGACCGGCCGCATGCTTAAATCGATTGCCGCCGGCGCTCAGCCACGCTCATCGCGCTGGCTACGTTGGTTTAATGAAATTCCCGTGATCATATTGTTGCTGATTATCCTGTTGGTATTGGGCCGGCCGTTCTAAGCCTATGCAGCTTATTGAACTGATCACCGCAAAAGACCATGTGGCCGCCGTCACTGACGTGGCACTGGCCGAGGATGCGGCTAATGTTCAAGTGCTCGACCCGGGCGCACAGGGCATGGCCCTGATTCGCATCGCCGTGCCTGATGATCATGTGCAGGCGCTAGTAGATGCGCTGCAGTCCAAATATCTGTCGGATCAACACGCGCGCTTGAGTGTGTCCGCCTTAAGCACCTACCTGCCGAAGGCCAGCGATGCCGAACGCAAAGAGGAAAGTGCCGCGAAAGAGACACGAGAAGCACTGTATGCATCGGTCGAGCGCGGATCGGTATTGGATGGAACCTACATGGCGCTGGTCCTGCTATCAACGATCGTTGCACTGATTGGTCTGATTCAAAACAACACCGCAGTGGTGATTGCGGCGATGGTGATCGCGCCCCTGCTCGGGCCGAATCTCGCGCTCGCCTTGGGCGCAACGCTCGGCGATAGTCATCTGATGCTGCGCTCGATTAAGGCCGGCAGCGTCGGTATCGCGGTTGCAACCGCGACTTCGATATCGGTGGGCTGGTTGTGGTCGGGTGAGTTGACCAGCGTTGAATTGATCAGTCGAACCCAGCCCGGTTACGACGCAATGTTGTTAGCGCTTGCTTCCGGTGCAGCTGCGGCCTTGTCGCTTACCACGCGGGTTCCCAGCGCTTTGGTTGGCGTGATGGTTGCCGTGGCCTTGCTGCCGCCCACCGTAACAGCGGGTTTATTTTTCGGTGCTGGCCAGTACTGGGCATCATTGGGCGCGTTAATTTTACTGGCGATCAATTTTGCGGCGCTCAATCTAGCCACGCAGCTGGTGTTTATGATTCAAGGCATTTCGCCACGCACCTGGTATGAGCGTCGGCGCGCGCGTAAGGAGCTTTTAATTACCTTAAGTGTCTGGATTGCGGTGTTGCTGGTTTTACTATTTGCGGTTTACCAATTCAGCTTCTAAGTTTGAGCGTCTGGCGCGGGCACAGTTGCATTGCCGATTAATTTCCAGGCAACAAATGCAAGCGGCAGTGGTGCAAATAGGCCAACAAGAATCATCCACAGGGGGTGGGGAATCATTGTCAGATTAGCCACGATGGATAAGGTCATCAGTACGCCGACACTGAGGGCGGCACCGCGCTTATGCACGTAGCTGATGATGCCCGCAGCGTAGGCACCAAGAAACGACCCCACTGCCCACGCCAGACAGACCATCAGTTTCGCAGCGACAGAAATCTGGTCCATAAATTCAGCGACCGATTCGGCGCTTTGCGGATCCATGCCCTGCGGCGGCGGCGACAATGCGTGGCCGATCATCTGGATCGCGGTCATGCTGAGACCAGCAACCACGAGACCTACCAACACTGCAAGAATCGTCCGCCCCATCGCTTACTCCAGATTCGGTATTGCTCTAAGAGTGCTGATTGGCCCTTCGAAATGCAAGATCAACGCATTATTTTAATGGCTCCTGCGCGCGGGTTACCAAGACATCGCAGTCGCCCAGATTCATCGCCGCCTGACTGAAGCTGCCAAGCAGGCCGGCTTCGATGCGACTGCGACCATGGGTGCCCAGTGCGAGCAAATCGGCACCACTATCGTCCAGAAGCTTCTCCAGTTGATTTTTTGGATCGCCCTTAAGATGCACGGTGGTGACTTTATCGCCAAGCAGCTTGGCTGTTTCCTGTAAAAGTTTGGCGCTATGCTCGTTGCGCTTGTCATTAAACAGGGCCAGCTGTGCGGCATCGGGCCGCGCCAATGCCAGCGTTGCGGCTGGAATTGGCGAATCGATGTGGACTAATTGCATTGCCACGTCCGGTGCTAAGGCGCGTGCCATGCGCGCAGCCACGTTGGCGCTTTCGGAGAAGTCCGTGGCCGCAATAATCTGATGCCAGGCCAGACGCGCATCGCGACGCACGATCAGAACCGGTTGTTTGCACACACGCACAATATTCTGCGCGCCGGTTCCCAGTAAGCGATCAATAATTCGACGATGACCGCGCGAACCGACCACGACTAAATCAATTGCGTTCTCGTCGGCGAACTGAGAAATCTTGCCCGGCGCACTGCCGGTGAATACATGTGCCTCGGCGCTGATGCCAAAATTATCGCTTAATCGTTTGGCTTCGTCTGCCAGTTGCTTGCGGCCCGAACTAATCAGTGATTCGATACCGATCCAACTGACTCCTCCGGGATCGCCCCAGGCCGAAGCCATCGGCAGTGTCTCTACTGCGTGAATCAATTGCAGCTTAGCCCGATGCGCCTTGGCTAAATTTGCTGCCACATCAAGCGCATTACGGCAATGCTCGGATAGGTCGGTTGCCGCCAGGATTTTTTTGATCGGACGTTCGGCGTTGGTATTCATCGGGTGCCTCCTTTCGTCGTTGTCATGTTCAGCTTGGCATAGCCAGATTTGAAGCGAATGATCTAAGTCAAGAAGCCGCTAAGGCCCATTTTATGCCTGTTTCTATTCGATAACGCGCTTTGCGCCTTTGAAGTGCCGCGGCCAGTAACCGCGTTCAATCGAGTCGATGCGAACCGTGCCGCCACTGCTGGGTGCGTGGACAAAGCGCCCGTCTCCGACATAAATGCCTACATGATCGACTGTCTTCGATTGGGCAAAAAACACTAGATCACCCGGCGCCATGTGCTCAAAATCGATGCTTTTGCCACGTGCCGACCATTGCTCGCGCGTGGTCCGCGGCAGATTGACCGAGCCGCCTTGTGCATAGACATAGCGCACCAGGCCCGAGCAATCAAAGCCGCTATCGGGCGTATTGCCACCATAGCGATAGGGCGTTCCGATTAAACCGATGGCCCGAATCAACACATCCTGAGCCAGAGGACTGGCCTGATTGTTGCGGTTAACGCTGCGTGCCACGGGTGCTGATTGACTGTGACTTGCGGTGCTCGAGCTGCGCTCAGGACTACTGGCGCAGGCACTTAGCAGAGCGACGGCCAGCGAACTCAGACAAAAAAAACCGATGATTCGTGGCGCGGGCCGGGCGGAAATTGGATAATGTTCGGTCATCACGATCGAGTGTGCCCCATTTGCGGCATGTTCGTCACCCGCAGATAGGTAATTTGAATGAAAATCGCAAAAGATCACGTAGTCCGCTTTCACTATACGGTTGCCGAAGTCGGTCAGCCGCAGCTTGAGTCGTCGCATGAGCGCGAGCCGATGGCCATTTTGTTCGGCCAGGGAAATATTATTCCCGGATTAGAGCAGGCTATGGAAGGTAAAGCCGAAGGCGAAAAGTTCAGCGTAGAAATTCCGGCCGAGCAAGCCTATGGTGAACGTCAGGACAATTTGAATCAGCGCCTGCCGAAGAAATATTTTAAGAATGCAAAGCTCGTTCCAGGTATGCAAGTGGTGTTGCCGACCTCGCAGGGTCCGCGCCCAATGACCGTTCTGAAGGTTGGCGCCAGCGTGGTTGACGTGGATTTGAACCATCCCTTGGCCGGCAAGGCGCTAAACTTTGATGTGGAAATTATTGAAGTGCGAGCCGCCGAAGCTGAAGAGCTTGAGCACGGTCACGTGCATGGTAAGGGTGGCGTCGAGCACTGAGTACCCCCGGGTTTGAAGTATAAAAAGGCCCGCAATGCGGGCCCTTTTGCTGCCGGTGACTAATGTCAGGAGTAATCGCAGATTGATGCTGCTAGGATTGCTCAGTCGCTAAAGACCTAAGGGGAAATGGATGAGCAGCGAACTGACACAGGGTGATGGCTTTGGCCCGATCAAGGGCAGCGAACGTATCGATGTGATGGATGCACTACGCGGCTTTGCGTTGATCGGTATCTTCTTAATGAATATCGAGTGGTTTTCACGACCGTTCCAGGAGTTCACAACCGGCCTTCCACAGGGGCTGGGCATGCTCGATAGCATGGCGTCGGTCGGTGTTTATGTGCTGGTGCAAGGCAAGTTCTGGGTGCTCTTTTCCTTGCTGTTCGGAATGGGTTTTGCGGTGATGGCCGATCGCGCAAAAGCCTCCGGTAGAAACTTCTTCGGTCCCTACCTCCGGCGCACGATCATGCTTATGGTGTTTGGTCTGGCGCATATCTGGTTGATGTGGATTGGCGATATTCTTCACGCCTATGCCTTGGCTGCAATCGTTGCGCTGATCTTCTATGCGGTGCGTGGCAGTGCGCTTTGGATTGTCGGTGGCGGTGCTTATCTGGGTATTTTTGGTTTGCTCTGGTTGCTGGGCTTTGCAATGCAATGGATGCCGGAAGAGGCGATGCGTGAAGCCGGTGCCGAGATGGCCAAGCAAGTCCAGCAAGGCGATGCGGCAGCGGTTGTCTATAGCACCGGGAGTTTTGCCGAAATATCCGCGCTTCGAATCACTGAGTTTTTTAGTCTGGTTGCGGGCAATTTATTCGTTCTGGTGCCGGTCGCAGGCGGTGTGTTCCTGATCGGTATGTGGTTTGTGCGATCCGGTGTTCTGGCGAATTCGAAAGATCATCTGCCTTTGTTTAGAAAGCTCGCGTTGGTTTTTTTACCGCTCGGCGCGCTGGCTATGGCAGGCAGTTTGAGTTACGGCCTGAGCTTCGATATGAGTACCGACCTATTTAAAATGCTGCAGTCCATGAGTAGCTTTGCGATTGCTAATTTATTCCTGGCAATTGCTTACTTAAGTTTATTTGTATTGGCATTTCACAGTGCGTTGGGTAATCGCATTGGCCGGATTCTGGCGCCGGCCGGCCGCATGGCCTTGACCAATTACCTCGGACAAAGCCTGATTTGTAGCTTCTTATTCTACGGTTACGGCTTGGGTTGGTATGGCGAGGTCAGTCGCGGCGATCAAGTTTTGCTGGTGTTTGTGATCTTCGCATTGCAAATCGTTTTCAGTCATTGGTGGATGGCGCGTTTCCGCTACGGACCACTGGAATGGCTATGGCGGGCGGTTACCTATTTGAAGCTGCCCGCATTCAAGCGCTAGGTCAGGCGCGACAAATAATTCCCCATGCCGCAAAATAGCGACATGGGGAGTTTCTTTGCGAACGACGATGTTTTAGTTCTTGGCGGCGGCATTGTTGGCCTGGCCTGTGCGCACTATTTGTTGCAGTCTGGACGACAGGTGCGCGTGCTTGAGCGCGAGCGAGTGGGTCGAGCTACATCGTTTGGAAATTGCGGCACGCTTACGCCGAGCCATGCATCGCCGTTAGCCGATAAGTCCTATTTGGTGAAGGGGCTGAAGTGGATGCTTCAGCCTGATGCGCCTTTTTACATCAAGCCGCGTTTAGATCCGGCGCTGTGGGCGTGGCTATTGCGTTTTGCCCGGCGTACCGATGATGCGGTGTGGCAGCGCACTTACCGTATTAAGGGACAGATGTTGCAGGTCGCCCGGCGTGAGATCGAGTCGATGATTCACGCCGAAAGCTTAGCCTGTGGATTTGAAGCGTCCGGCCTATCCTACGTTTTTAACACGCAGGAATATTTTGACCAGGTCTGCGGATCTTTAGCTGTTCTGGCCGAATTCGGTGTGGACTCCGAAGTACTGAATGCAACGCAGCTGCGGGCACGCGAACCGGCGTTGCGCGATGGTATGTCCGGTGGTATCCACTTTGCCGGCGACGCACATCTAAAGCCAAACGAATTGTGTGCGGCGCTGACCGCATCACTCAGGTCGCGTGGTGCGATCATCGAAGAAGGCTTCGCCATCGATGCGATCGAGTGCGGGGCGGGCGGAGTGCGAGTGCGCTCGGGTGACCAGCAACGCATCGGTCGCCAGGCCATCCTGGCGCTGGGGCCGTGGAGTAACTCTTTGCTCGACCGCAGCTTGTACGGCTTGCCGATCCAGCCCGGAAAGGGTTATTCAATTACCTATTCAAAGCCGCCGATTGCACCGAAGACGCCCTTAGTGCTTAAGGAACGGCAAATTTGCGTGACCAGTTGGGATGATGGTTATCGGTTGGGCTCGACCATGGAGTTCAGCGGCTTTGATGCAAGCATGAATCGGCGTCGGCTGAATGCACTCGAGCTCGGCGCGGCCGAATATTTGCGCCACCCGGTAGGCCTGGTTAAACAGCAAGAGTGGTTTGGCTGGCGCCCGATGACGGTCGATGATCTGCCGATTATGGGTCGCGCGCCCGGCCATAACAATTTGTGGTTGGCGGCCGGCCACGGCATGCTCGGGGTCACCTTGTCGGCGTGGACCGGTAAGCATCTGGCCGCGTTAATGTGCGGTGAAGAGACCGAACTGTCGCCGGGGTATTTTTCGCCGCTGCGTAATATTTAAGAGGTCCGATGAGCACGCTTGAATTACATCAGGGAAGTTCACCGTTAATTATCAGTCTGCCGCATGACGGTACCCGGTTAGCGCCGGGCATGGCCGAGCGTATGACGGCCTCGGCTCAACGTGTTCCGGATACCGATTGGCATGTGGCTAAACTCTATGCTTTTGCCCGCGAGATGGGCGCATCGATGTTGCGCCCGCTGTACTCGCGTTACGTGATCGATTTAAACCGGCCGCCCGATGACGAGAGTTTGTATCCGGGGCAAAACACCACCGGATTATGTCCCTTAGTGCAGTTTAGTAACGAACCGATTTATTTGTCCGGAGCCGGGCCGGACGCGAGCGAAATTGCGCAGCGGCGCGAGCGGTATTGGCGGCCTTATCACGCCGCACTGACAGCAGAAATCGAGCGCGTGCGCAGCGAGCACGGCTACGCGTTGTTGTGGGAAGCGCATTCAATTCGCAGCGTTGTTCCATTCTTGTTTGACGGGCAACTGCCGGACCTAAACCTGGGCACGGCCAGTGGCAGCAGCTGCGCCAAGACGCTGCAGGAGGCGGTCGAGCAGCAGCTGGCCGGGCAGGGCCGGTATAGCTGGATAGCCAATGGCCGCTTCAAGGGCGGCTATATCACCCGGCATTATGGTCAGCCGGAACAAGGTGTGCACGCACTGCAAATGGAGCTGGCACAGATCAACTATATGGACGAAGAGCGGTTTGAGTTTCTGCCGGAGCGCGCACGGCATTTACAATTGTTGATAAAAAACTGTTTGCAAGCCCTGATCTCTTCATCTGGCCGTCATATACGCCCGGTAGAATAGGCCACATCCGAAGTTAATCGTGGCTTCGGAGTTTGGAGCTTAACATGCCTGTCGTGCGCGTTATTTTAATGGCCTGTCTTGCCGTGCTGCTGATTGCATTCAGCCGCGCCGAAGCAGCCGTCGACTTTAGCTAGGTCCGTCCCGGACCCGCTGTTCTGCCCGCGTTCGCGGACAGACTCTTTTTTTCGATCAATTCAGAACTTATCGGTGTGACCGTGACAACGGCTCACAGCGACTTGCTGCGCCCGCCATCCACCGCCAGGCTCACTCCGCTGATATACGCGGCAGCTGGCGAGGCCAAAAAGGCCACGGCCGCGGCAATTTCTTCGGCCTGAGCGAAGCGTTGCAAAGGCACCGTTGCGGTCATTGCCCGGGCAACTTCTTCGGCTGATTTTCCGGTTGCCGTAACCCGGTCGTTGATGATCCCTTCAAGGCGTCCGGTCAAAGTAAATCCGGGTAGCACATTATTGAC
>CBDUOG010000048.1:0-14340 GCA_965368785.1 uncultured Gammaproteobacteria bacterium
ATGCCAATCGAGCCGGTGATCGTGGATTCGTCGGCATAAATCGCGTCGGCGTTCATGGAAATCCAGTAACCACCCGAGGCGGCGACATTCCCCATGGAAACCACAACCGGCTTGCCGGCCGCTTGAGCCAATTCAACTTCGCGACGAATCTGCTCTGAGGCATACACTTCGCCGCCGCCCGAATCTACGCGCAGCACAATGGCCTTAATGTTTTCGTCTTCGCGCGCATTGCGCAACAGTTCAGCCGTGCTGGCACCACCAATAGTGCCCTGCGGCTGCGAACCACCGACAATCGAGCCTTGAGCCACGACCACACCAACGCTCGGACGGGAACTGGCCGAGGGCTGCATAGCACCCTTAACCAGCAGGTAGCGCTGCAGACCCACGGAACGGAATCCGTAGTCGTCGTCTTCGGCACCGAGCTCGGCCATCATGTCGCTGAGCTCTTCTTCGGTTTTAAAACCATCGATGAATTTGCGGTCAAGTGCGAGCTGCGCCATATCGCCGGAAACGGATTTGAGCAATGCAGGAAAATCATTGACGTAGGTTTCGATATCCGCAACATCCATACCGCGCGCGCTGGCGACATCGGTAACGAAACGTTGCCAAAGATCACCCATCCAATGAAGATCTGATTGCTTGGAGTACTCGGATGGACCGTCGAGAATGTACGGCTCAGCCGCCGACTTGTATTCACCCACGCGGAACAGGTGCACATCGACGCCTAATTTGTCTGCAAGTGCCTCGCGGTAGTACATGCGGTAGCGGCCCAGACCTTCCAATAAAATCGCGCCTTCGCGGTCCATATAGACTTCATCGGCATGCGCGGCGATGTAGTAACCACGCTGTTCAAAAGCGATGCCATGGGCGATGACTTTCTTGCCGCTTTGTTTGAACTCGTCGATGGCGTCGCCCAATTCGCGCATGGCAGCCAATCCGCCGTAAAACCCATCCACGTTGAGCAGGACCCGGTCAATTTTCGGATCGTCTTTGGCCAGCTCTAGTGCTTTGAGTACGTCGCGCAATTGAATTTCAACCGGTCCGCCGCCTTGCGCTTTGGCCAGCGCGCGCGAGAAATCATCGGCGGTGTACTGCTCGACCAATTCGCCACTCAAATTCAATACCAGAGCGGTTTCTTTTTTGATGCCCTTCACGCCCGATGGCGCAAATTGCATGACCAGAATGAACAATAAAATTGCCAGGAACAGTAAGTTAAAAATCAATCGACGGGAAAAGACGATTGCAACCCAGGTTCCGACCAGAAAACGCCTGATCGGCCCGTGCTTTTGGTTTGTCTCACTCATGGGTGCACACTCCGCAATATTTCAGGTTCCAGAATACCCGCTGTCGGCGCTGATTACATTGGCCTAAAGTCACGCCCCGACATGCGCTGAAAGCGCACAAACAGCAGGACCGCTGCGGTTGAGAGGCCAACAATCAGACCAATCCACATGCCGGCCGGTCCCAAACTCGTACGCAGTGCCAGCAGCGCACCCACCGGAAATCCGATGCACCAGTAGGCGATAACGGTCATTACCATGGGAATACGCGTGTCTTTGAGGCCGCGCAGGGCGCCATTGCTGATCACTTGCACACCATCGGCGTACTGGAAAAAGGCGGCAAAAATCATCAGCGTCGCCGCCAACGCGATAGTTGGCGCGTCATCGGTGAACAATGCGGCGATTTGTGCGCCGAAGAAGGCCAGCAGTATGGCTGCTAAGGTTTGATTGAGCATTCCCAGCCCCATTCCGGCGGCAGCGGCCAGACGCACTCTGCGCGGATCCCGGGCACCATGCGCACGACCTACGCGAACCGTTGTCGCCATTGCCATGCCCAGCGGCACCATAAAGCACAGGCTGGCGATAAGAATGGCTATCTGATGCGCGGCGATCGGCACTTCGCCCATCGACGCAATGACCCAGGCAGTTGCGACAAACAAGCTGCCTTCCATGAAAATTGCGATGCCCATCGGTCCGCCGATGCGCAGCAACTCACCGATGACGTTCCAATCAGGCCGCTCAAAATGGGCGAATAAGTTCAGGTCCTGGAAGCGCCGGGTACGCGACAGATACCGCGCAAACAAGATCGCCTGCAACCACAAGGTAATGCTGGTTGCGATACCCAGACCGGCAGCACCCATCTCCGGCACGACCCAGAATCCGAACATCAGCACGTAACCCAGCGGCAACAAAACGATTAATCCCAGAAAACCCACCAACATCGTTGGAATGGTCCAGGACAGACCCTCACTGAGATAACGGCAGCAAAAGAACACGGCCATCGCCGGCGCACCGGGCGCGATACCGAGCAAGAAACCACGCACCCCGGGCATAATCGCCGGCTCAATGAACACGCCGAGCAGCGGCACCATCAACAACACTAAAAGACTCAACAGTACGCCCAGCATGACCGCCAGCCACAGAGCCTGCCGGAACAGCGGGCCGACTTGTTCGCGTTGATCTGCGCCATCAAGCTGCGCCACCGATGGTGGCACCGCCATCAACAGGCCGATGCACAAAAGGATAACCAATGACCAGGTAGGCGCTCCCACGCCGATGGCAGCCAGAGTGGTGCGATCGTGCATGCCGGCCAGATAGGTATCAATCACGTTCATGCCGAGCGAGGACATTTGTCCAAGCACCAAAGGCCAGGCCAGCAGAAAACTGGCTTTTATTTCGATGTTTAGGGCTTCGCGATCGCGAAAAAGGGTCTCGAACATGAGCTGCCTGAAACGTGTACAGCGACTATAGTAGCGGTTGCCGCATCGACGTGGATGCAAATGCGAGAAAAGCCCATGAGCGCGCAT
Organism: uncultured Gammaproteobacteria bacterium; assembly: GCA_965368785.1. Lineage (GTDB taxonomy): Bacteria > Pseudomonadota > Gammaproteobacteria > Xanthomonadales > Xanthomonadaceae > Silanimonas. The sequence continues at coordinate 2,807 of CBDUOG010000048.1, forward strand.
GACCCTAACGAAATCATCTACGAGGTCAGCCTACTGGTCGATGCAGAAATTGCCGAACGGTATCTGCCCTGGTTAAAGCAGCATGTGAGCGAAATGTTGGCGTTACCCGGCTTTATTGAGGCGCAGATCGAGCAAATAATGGAGTCCACACACGAGTCAGGCCAAACGCCGACGAAGTTCAATGTGCGCTACCGCCTTTGCGACGCAAAGGCGCTGCAAGTCTATTTTTCCGAACACGCACAACGTATGCGGCAAGACGGCATGGACCGCTTCGGCGGTCGATTCAGCGCGCAACGACGAATCCTCAAGGCACTGCTTGATTAAGCAACGGACAGAACGTACACCAAGCCCAGAGCCAGCAACGTACCGATGAACAGCCACAGCGACAGGCCGCTGGAGGCAGCCAGACCATCGCTGCCCTCGATCACCGTATCGTGCTGATCCGCCTGCGCGACACGCGCGAGCAGCTGCGCCTTCCAGCGATCCAGAACAAAATCATCGATCCCGTGTCGCTGCAGCTGCCGGTACGCATCCTCTAAGCTGAGCTGCGCGGCTTTTTCCGATACATGCATCACTTGCGCGGCGGCATCATTATCGAGCTGGGCAATTAAACTCAACAGCAGACGAAGACGCGGCCCCCGTGTCAGTAGATACAGCGGGTGCATCGCATCGCTCGCGCTGCTCGGCTGATCCACACTGCCCGTGTCATCATCCACGGACACCCGAACCATTTGCTGCCAGAAGCTAATGCGCTGTTCGTGACTGAGGGGTTGGCTGTGCGTGCCGGTGGTTTCGCGGACTCGCTCAAGCGCGCGTTCCGCCAATACCGGATCCGCACGAAGCGCCAACGCAAAAACTGCGCCTGCGCGTTGAAGTTCCACACGGGTAAATACGTCAGTGGTCAATCAATGCCCCTAAGTGCTTCGGCCTAAGCAATTGATTTACTCGACTTAAACCGCCCTTGTCGATTCTACCCATTTGTGAATGCGATGGAGTCCACAAATTAGCGACAACTTTTTGTTGACAGTTGCTTCCGGTGAAGCTCCATCAAGCGCCGTGCGGGATAGCGCCAATTCGGGTTGTGCACAGCACCGTGGAACCATGTGAAGAAATATTTAACTTGCGCAGCAGACTGAAAAGTAATTTTTAGAAAGCTTGCTATCTATTTGATTTGTATCGTTATTACACACCCTGAACAAATCTTCACCAAGATGCGGCGGGCCGTGATCTGGCGCGCCTCGCATGAATTTTCCAATGCACGCTCCACAGACTTATCCACAAGAGGTGTGGATAAAGTCATTTTCGAATAAATTACAAGTAGTTACGTCACTTATCGAAACTTTGACGCAAAAATCTTTGGTAAGTGCGAAAACAAACATATTTCTGCTTCTGCGATTAAACTTCAACGATGTCCGTTTCACCCGACCTTATCCTTATCCAAGTCGCACTGGCCGTGCCGATCCGTCGGCAATTTGATTACCTGATGCAACGGTCCGGCGATCTTCCCGAAACCCTGAGGGGCCGACGGGTGCGGGTATCGTTTAACGGCCGCAAGATGGTCGGCGTGATTATTGCCGCGCATCCGTATTTACCCTCTTCACGCAAACTCAAACACATCGAAGAGCTCCTGGATACGAGCCCGCTACTGAGCGCGGAACTTTTGGACAGCTTGAGTCGCGCCAGCGCCTATTATCAAGCACCGCTGGGCGAGTTTCTGGCCCTAGCGCTTCCGGCTAAGCTGCGCGCCGGTGCACCGTTGGCCCAAACCGCGGAGCGTGTCTGGAGTTTAGACGAGTCGCGCCACAGCGAGCTCGAGTCGCTACGCAAGGGCCGCCCTAAAACACTGGCGAAAGCACTTCAGCAAAAAGCCCTGAGCGAATCTCAGATGGAACTGCTGATGCCGCAGTGGCGCGCCGCCTTGCGCGCGCTGGTGAATAAACAGCTGGTCAGCTCGAGTGATCGGCCACCGATGCCGCAAGCGGTCAATTTCACACCGCTTGCGGTGAGCACAGAGCAGGCCGATGTGATCCAGGCCATCGGTTCGGCCGGAACCGGTTTTTCGGTGCAGTTGATCGATGGGGTCACCGGCAGCGGCAAAACCGAAGTCTATTTGCATCTGATTGCCGAGTGCCTGAAGCGCGGCAAGCAGGCATTGGTTCTGGTTCCGGAAATCGGCCTGACGCCGCAGTTGCTCAGGCGCCTGAGCGACCGTCTGGGGGTTGTCGTGCATTCCTACCATTCGGGCCTGTCCGATGCGCAGCGTGCCCAGACATGGGCTGCGGCGCAGCGCGGCGAAGCGCAGGTCATCGTCGGCACCCGCACCGCCTCGATGATGCCGCTTGTCGAACCGGGCCTGTTGGTCATCGACGAGGAACATGATGCCAGCTTCAAGCAGCAGGACGGGGTCCGCTACCATGCCCGCGACCTGGCTATTCTGCGCGCGCAGGCGCTCGACATTCCCATTGTGATGGGCAGCGCCACCCCTAGCCTGGAATCGCTGCAGAACGCCCGCAGCGGGCGCTACCGACGCCATCGCTTAAAGCAGCGAGCCAACGGCGCCAATGCACCGGGCGTATCTTTGGTGGATATCCGTAAACGACGATTGCACGACGGTTTGGGCGAGGAGGCGATCACTGCGATTCGGCACGCACTGGCTGCCGGCGAACAGGTGCTGGTGTTTCGTAATCGACGCGGTTATGCCCCCGCCCTGTTATGCGGCGACTGTGGCTGGGTGGCCAGTTGTACTGAATGCAACAGCTCCATGACCATACATGGTCGGCAGCGCGCTCTACGCTGCCACCATTGCGGTGCGCGCGCGCAAAAGCCGGATGCTTGTCCGCAGTGCAAAGGATTGGGACTCAACGCGCAAGGCGTTGGCACCGAACGTCTGGAACAGGGTCTGACCGAGCTATTCGGGGAAGCGAACATTGTGCGGATTGATCGCGATACGACCAAGAGCAGTGAGGGCTTGGAAAAACGCATCCTGTCACTGGGCGACGGGCCGGGCATTCTGGTGGGAACACAGATGCTCGCCAAAGGTCACGATCTACCCAAACTCACGCTGGTCGTCGTCGTCGGCGCCGATGATGCGCTGTTCAGCGCCGATTTTCGCGGCAGTGAACGACTGGGGCAAATGCTCGTGCAAGTTGCGGGACGTTCAGGACGTGCGGACCTGCCCGGCAAGGTGATCGTGCAGACGTATCAGCCGGAGCATCCGCTGCTACGGCTGCTGTGCTCACGCGGGTACACCGAGCTGTGCGAGCAACTACTCAGCGAGCGGGAGCTCGCACAACTGCCACCGTTCACGTATTTGGCCCTGCTGCGCGCTGAGTCGCCATCAGAGTCTGAAGTGCAGGCTTTCCTGGATAAGGCGTGTGCCTTGTGGCCAAACAAGGAGATTGAATTGTACGGGCCAATGCCAAGCCCGATGCCACTGCGAGCCGGACGTAGCCGCGCTCAGGTATTACTCAAATGCAAAGAGCGACCTGTATTACAGGCCGCTCTTCGGGTCTGGCTGGATCGACTGGATGAACTTAAAACGCCGCGTCAGTTGCGCTGGTCTTTAGACGTTGATCCGATCGATTTGTACTAGCTCAGTTGGCCGGATCGGCTTCGTCAGCAGGCTCTTCCATCGAATCGTCCATCGATTCGTCAGACATCGAATCCATCGACTCGTCGTTAAGAATTTCTTCTTCACCCATCATCTCTTCCATCTGTACGGAATCACCGCCAGTTAAATCAACTTCGATGACCTCGCCATTTGGCGTAGTAATAATCAGCAAACGACCGGCACCGCCTTGCTCAACGGCGTCTTTGTCCATCGCGATTGAGCCCTTGCCTTTTTCACCTTCGACATCAAATACGATGAACTGACCGTTGTTCTCTCCACTGGCGGCAAAGTTCATGCTGACGTTCTGGATCTCGCCGAATTGCTCGATAACCACCGCGTTTTCTTCAAAGCCGGCCTGGGCCATTTCGCCCAGCTTGCTAATACCCCAGTAGCCTGCGGCAAAAATACCGCCGATTACCAGGACAATCAGCAATAAACAACCGCCCAGGAACCAGGGCCATAATTTACGTTTGGGTTTTTGTACATTACCGGATACCGAATCAGTCATTTTCTCTCTCCCTTAGTTATTGTTTGGTGACAGGCTGGATTGATACCCGGGTGCCCTGCCGCTGACCCCACGAGAACAATGATCTCCGAAATTCACGTAAAGACCAAATAAAAACTGCATTTGCCTGAATGAATAAAAAAAGGCCCCGAAGGGCCTTTTTTCTTAAGGCATTGCTCGATTAAATTGCAAAGACGCCTCGTATCTTTTTCAGTGCGGCATTTTCGATCTGCCGAATGCGCTCTGCCGACACGCCGTACTCGTCTGCGAGGTCTTGCAGAGTTGCCTTCGGCTCACCCAGAAAACGACGGCTGAGGATGTCACGTGAGCGCTCATCTAATCCAGCCAAGCCTTCTTGTAACAACTCGTGGCGACGCGACTCTTCGGTATCAATAGCATAAGCCTCGGCCGGGTCATGCGCACTGGCCTCCAGATAACCGGCCGGGGCGAAACTGGTCGAATCATCGTCGGTGTCGCTGGGCGCATCAAAACCTATATCGCTGCCGGACAAGCGCGATTCCATTTCCAAAACATCACGTTCGGTTACGTTCAAATCTTTAGCAACCGCGCTCACTTCGTCAGCACTCAACCAGCCCAGACGCTTTTTGCTCTTACGCAAATTAAAGAACAACTTGCGCTGGGCTTTGGTCGTAGCCACTTTGACGATGCGCCAATTACGCAGAATAAATTCGTGCATTTCAGCGCGAATCCAATGCACCGCAAAACTGACCAGACGAACGCCCTGATCCGGATCAAAGCGTTTTACCGCTTTCATCAAACCGATATTGCCTTCCTGAATTAAATCGCCGATCGGCAAGCCATAACCGCGATAACCGCGCGCCACATGCACCACAAAGCGCAAATGCGACATGACCAGTGACTTCGCTGCATCCAGATCGGATTGATCGCGGTACTGCCTCGCCAGCTCTTGCTCTAGCTCAACGCTAAGCACCGGAATCTGATTGACAAAACCGATGTACGAATCCAGTGAACCCAAGCTACTGGGGATCGGGAAATTGGCCGTAATCAATGAGTTAGTCTTATTTTCCATAGCCTCTATTCTAGCAGAATTAGCACTCCGGGATAAGAGTGCTAAAGGTCTCAAAAGTTCCAAGATGCCCCTATAGTCACCGATATGGGGGCAATAATCAGTTGCCAAAAGTCCCCTCCGGCGAAATATTTACTGAACTGATGTTCAGATTCAGTCGATCTGCCAGTCGATCGGGCTCAATCCCCGGCCTTTGAGCCAGCGATTGGCGGCCGAAAAATGCCCGCAGCCGATGAATCCGCGATGTGCCGACAGCGGCGAAGGGTGCGGGGCGCGCAGGACACAATGCCGGGTGTTATCAATGAGGCGGCCTTTTTTCTGGGCGTAAGCACCCCAAAGCATAAATACCAACCCCTCTCGATCCTGGCTGAGGGCCTGAATTATGGCATCCGTAAACTCTTCCCAACCCTTGCCCTGATGACTGCCGGGCTGGCCCTGTTCAACGCTGAGCACCGCATTGAGCAGCAACACACCCTGCTCAGCCCAGCTGCTCAAATTGCCGTTACGGGGCCGAGCGACCCCCAGGTCACGCTCGAGCTCAGCAAAGATATTCGACAGCGATGGCGGAACCGGCACACCATCGGGTACCGAGAAACTCAAGCCGTGGGCCTGACCCGGACCGTGATAGGGATCTTGTCCGAGGATGACCACCTTAACCTGCTCGAAGGGCGCCGCATCGAGTGCCGCAAACATGTGCTTTCCAGCCGGATAAATACGCTTGCCGGCGAGCTTCTCACTCTTTAGAAATGCGGACAGGGCGCGCATTTTAGGAGCCTGCAGTTCGGCGCCTAATCGATCTTTCCACGAAGGATGCAAAACGATGGTTGTCGTTTCACTGGTTGCAAAGGTCACGATGTTTAACCCGTTTTACCCTGCCGTCTGCTTGCGCATTTGACGACCGAGTCGCAATTGAAAAAGTAATTTGGTTATTAACAAGCGCTCTTCAATCGGCTTTTGCACTAAGTCATTGGCCCCTGATCGAATCAAGTCCGCTTGATTCGACGGATTCGCATCACCGGTCATCACCACGATCGGCAACAGACCTTTGGAGTATTTGAAATCACCGCGGATCGTGTGGATTAAATCCAGACCGGTCAGCTCACCTTTCAGATAGACATCGGTGAGCACTACGTCAGGGCCGGGTCCGGCACCTTTGGCTTGCGCTTCCTTCAGGTGCGCAACCGCCTCATCGACATCGGATGCGTGGGTGACCGTGAGACCGTGTTTTTCCAACATCCGGCGCGTGGCCACAGCAACAACCCGGCTATCTTCCACATACAGCACTTCGCCACCGGGCTCGCCCTCCGGCGCAATATAGCCGCGTATAAACAAACCGAGCGCATCAAAACCCAGCGACTTGTCAAAGTAATCGGTGACATCGTCACTGATGCTTCGCGCTTCCAGTCGTGATTGCACATCACCTGAAACCACGATGATCGGGATATAAGCCTGAGGCGTGTGTTCGCGTAAATACCGCGCCAACTCCAGGCCATCCATATCCGGCAGCCGCAATGCAACGGTGACCAGATCCAACGCCCCGACCTGCAGCGCTCGTTTGGCTTCCTCGCCGGTTTCGCAGCTAATGATTTGTGCGTCCGGAATTTGTTCAAGCAAGACCTTTTCGATCATGCGCCGCACGACCTTCGACCCGTCCACCAGCAGAATCCGCGGTGACTCACTACTGAAATTGCGTAGCGCCTGAGTTCTCATAATTCCGTTGGTCGAGTTTTCCGCAATTGGTGACCTGCCGCAACCCGTGCGCCAAGCCATCCGAAGGTAGCCGAGATGGCCAAGACGCTTAGACTGCCGCTAATCCCCGGACCATTCAAGTAAAACTGTGCGCCATAACTGGCTACCAGATCTGATAAACGGCCCTGTGTTGCCCAAGCGGCCAAGGCCAGAATCAGCATCGCGAGCACGCCAGAGACCAGACCGAGTGCAGCGCCCTGATATAAAAAAGGTCGCCTGATGTAACGGTCAGTAGCCCCGAGCTGCTGCAAAACGGTGACCTCATCTGCTTTAGCTGCGACTTCAAGACGGACTGTATTGCCCACAATCAAAATTGACCCGAGCCCCAGAAATAGCGCAACAACCAGCGCGAAACGTTCAGCAAACCGCAGCCATGCATTAAGTCGAGCACGCCATGCGTCATCGCGATACACCGAATCGACACCATCAAGCGCCAACGCCGCGCGCTCCAGCGCATCAACATCGACGCGATCATTTTCGGGCACGACGATTAATACGTAAGGCAATGGATTTTCCTCAAGAACATCCAAAGCGCTGGCTATATCACTCATCTGTCGAAATTCTTCGAGACCTTGATCCGGCGTTTTGATCTGAATCGAGCGCACACCATCGAGCGCAGAGATGTGCTCCTGCACCTCGCGGGCACGCTCTTGCGTACTACTGACATGCAAAAAGACGGTCAACTCCTGAGCCCGCTCCACCTGGCCAACAAAGGCGGACAGGTTCTGATTAATCAAAATAAGGCTCAACGGCAAAGCGATTGCCAATGACAACACACCAATCGTCAGCGACGAGGTCATCGGCCTGCGCAACAGTCGCGCAATACTTAACTTGAATGCGCTGACATGATGCTGCAGCCAAACGCGCGGACTCCACCGGCCCGGAACGGAACTGCGCGATGCGCCACGCGCCCGCGACTCGGATTTTTTATTCAAGCTCATGACGCTAAGTCCTCGGCAGAAATATCGTCCGCCAGCTGACCTTGATTAATGACCAGTGTGCGTTTGCGCATGCGTCGAATCAGAGCCAGATCGTGGCTGGCGACCAACACCGAAGTGCCCAGTTCGGGTAACAGTGCAAACAGGCTCATAATCTCCGCCGCGAGCTGCGGGTCAAGGTTACCGGTGGGCTCATCGGCAATTAACAGCTTGGGTTGAGAGACAATTGCGCGGGCGATGCCAACCCGCTGCTGTTCACCGGTTGATAGCTCTTGCGGCAAAGCCGTTTCGCGGTTGGCCAAACCGACCTTATCAAGCGCAGTTCGCACGCGCTTGCCGATTTCAGATGTCGCCAAGCCGGCGATCATCAGTGGCATAGCGACATTATTAAAAATCGAATATTCACCGAGCAGTCGATGATCTTGAAAAACCGCCGAAACGTTTCGCCGGTGCATGGCAATGGCGCTGCCACGAACGGCATTGAGGTTTTTGTCCTCGAAAATGACGGCGCCGCGACTCGGCCGCTCGGTCAAATGAATGAGCTTGAGCAAGGTACTTTTACCCGCCCCGGAATGGCCGGTAACGAAAATCATCTCGCCCGGCTCCATGCTGAAACTTAACTCACGCAACGCAAATCGCTCGTTTCCGTAATGTTTGGAAACTGCGTCAAATTTAATTAATGGCATCCGTTCTGCCTCGCCCCATTAACTCTTCTTTGGTTCAAAAAGCGATCGTACACTCGACACGATTTTCGAAAACAATCCCGGCTTAGCTGATGAAGTTGGTGGAGTATTTGGCTTCGGCTGACGTTCCCGCCTGTCCCCACTCGATTTATGCTCGGTGCGTTTGCGCTCAGGGCTGCGGTCCGGACGCGGGCCACTTCGTTCGCGACGCGGACGATCACTGCCTTCGCTTCGCTTACTACCCGGCGCAGAAACACCCGCGCCGGATTTCCCACGGCGTGGGCGCGACTTGCCAGGCCCGCCTTTTTGATTGCGTGGATTATTTCGCGGGCTGTCTTCGAACATATCCGAAATACGTTCGTGCCCCTCAAGTGCAGGCATTGGTGTACGCGGCTTCGCCACCAGAAGTTCGGCAGTAATCGGCTCTACCGGTATCTTTTGTTCAATATATTCTTCAATCGCCGGCAATCCCATGGCGTATAGCTCGCAGGCAAAACTGATCGCATCACCTTCAGCGCCCAATCGCGCGGTTCGTCCGATGCGGTGCACGTAATCTTCGGCGTCAAACGGCAGGTCGAAGTTATACACGTGTGACACGCCATCGATGTGCAAGCCACGAGCAGCCACATCGGTTGCAACCAAAATTTCTAAATCGCCCTTCTGAAACTTCGTCAGCAAACTCTGACGCTTTTTCTGCGCGACATCGCCCGACAGAACGCCGACTCGATACTGCGCCCGCTCCAACACTCGAGCAACACGCTCAACGCCGGATTTGGTGTTCACGAAGACCATCGTGCGGTTGCCTTCGGTGCGCGACAGCAAGCTCACCAACAGGGGTAATTTCTCTTCGTTGGCAGGCAGGTAGAGTTTCTGCCGGACTTTAGCGGCGGTAATGGATTCAGTTTCCACCACGAGCTTTTCCGGGTCATTCATGTGCTCGTAGGCGAGCTCTAACACGCGATGACTCAAAGTGGCCGAAAACATCAGGGTCTGGCGCTCGGCGCGCGGCGGCAGCCGACGCAACAGGAAGCGAAGATCCTTGATAAAGCCCAGATCGAACATGCGATCGGCTTCATCCAAAATACACACTTCGCAGGCATGCAAATGCACTACATGCTGTTTCACGTAGTCGATCAATCGACCCGGAGTCGCGATGATGACATCGGTGCCTGCCTGCAGCATTTCGCGCTGCTTGTCGTAATCGACACCGCCGTAGATCAGGGCATATTTAAGCCCCAGATCGGATGCAAACTTCACCGCATCCTTATGAATTTGAATCGCCAGCTCCCGGGTCGGCGCCAAAATCAGCGCCCGCGGATCCGAAGGACCTCGGTTTGCTAATGCCGGTCGCTTTAATAAGCGATCCATCATTGCAACCAAGAAGGCTAAGGTTTTACCGGTTCCGGTTTGCGCCTGACCGGCGATATCACGCCCCTGCAATGCGACGGGTAGACTTAAGGCCTGAATCGGTGTGCAGCGCAGGAATCCAGCTGCTTCCAGGCCAGCGACCAATCGTGGATGCAGGTCAAGATTGGCCAGGGCGATATCGGTAAGGGGTTTGTCACTCATAGATTATTTCTGCTGATACTTGCACGATCCCCAGTCTGAAAGCACACTGATTCGGGTCCAGAGGGGTTGGTGCTTGTTTTTGCTGAACCGACCCCCAGTTTAGCCCATGCGGAGCCGTTAACTTCGGTTCGGCTGATTATTTTGATGAGGAGTGATGCGTGAGCGATAAAGTTTTCCATGTTGGTGATGCAGATTTTGAGTCCGAAGTATTGAATTCAGATCTTCCCGTGTTGGTCGATTTCTGGGCGGAGTGGTGTGCCCCGTGCAAGGCCATTGGCCCGCTGATTGACGAGCTGGCTGAAAGCCAGAACGGCAAGTTAAAGGTAGTCAAAGTCAACATTGACCAGAACCCGATGACACCACGCCAGTACGCCGTACGCGGCATTCCGACTTTGATGGTATTTACCGGTGGCAAAGTTCAGGGAACCCATGCCGGAATGTTAAACCGGGCACAGCTAACTGACCTGGTCGAAAAGTCCGTCTGAATCGGAGCCAGCTGCCCGCGCTTGCTTGTGAAAAGCGCGGGAGAGTGCTAATTTAACGCCTCAGAGCGCCATTAATTGCGCCTCTACATCGTGCAACTCAATTCCCTTTTCTAGCTCGCAATCGCGAGGAACTCCTGTGTCCGAATCCGAATCCGAATCCGCCAACGGCGAAGAATCCGTTAAACGTACGCGCAAGCCCCGTGCCCGCGCTGGCAAGCCGGCCGCCGAAACTACGGCGACTGCAAACGCTGAGAAGGCCGAGTCAGGTAAGCCGGCAAAGGCCCAGTCCGAAGCCGCTGAATCAGCCCCCTCGCCGGCGCCGTCCGAATCCAAGCCGGCACAATCGCAGTCAAATGACTCCGGTTCGTCTGACGATAGCGACAATAACGACCAAAACGACCACCGCGGGCGCCGATCCAAGCGCTTCCGCGACCGTGGCCGTGACCGGCATCGTGGCCGTGACCGGCATGATCGGGGTGAGCGCCAGGAGCAGGACGGCGATCAGGATGCCGGCGACAATCGCGCGCCACCTCAGTTACCGCCGGACTTCCCGAGCTACACGCTAACTGAACTGAAGCGTATGCCAACACCGAAACTGTTGGAAATCGCCGAGACGATCAACTTGCACGAAGGCGTCGCGCGTATGCGCAAACAGGACGTCATCTTTGCGGTCTTGAAGATTCTTACCCGCCACCCGCAAGGTGTCGCCGGTGAGGGCGTGCTCGAGATTCTCCCGGATGGTTACGGATTCTTGCGTTCTGCCGATGCGAGCTACCTGGCCGGTCCGGATGATGTGTACATTTCGCCCAGCCAGATCCGCCGCTTCAACTTGCGCACCGGCGATCACATCACCGGCCGCATCCGCAGCCCGAAAGATGGCGAGCGTTACGTCGCTTTGCATCAGCTCGACACCATCAATGGCGAGCCGCTTGAAGCGTCGAAGAGCA
>CBDUOG010000049.1:0-14148 GCA_965368785.1 uncultured Gammaproteobacteria bacterium
CAATAAGAATTGTGTATTCGCGCTTGAGTTCCGCAATTAACTGCTCGATTTTACCAGTCGCAATGGGATCTAATGCGGACGTCGGTTCATCGAACAATAAGACTTCAGGTCGGATCGCGACCGCGCGGGCAATACACAAGCGTTGTTGTTGACCGCCAGATAGGCTCAGCGCACTTTGTTTGAGCTTGTCTTTGACCTCATCCCAAAGCGCACCTTGGCGCAGGGCATGCTCAACCCGGCCGTCCATTTCCGAACGGGGCAGGCTTTCGTAGTGATTAATGCCGTAAGCGATATTGTCGTAAATCGACATTGGGAACGGTACCGGCTTTTGAAAAACCATGCCTACCCGGCTACGCAGTTTGTTCAGCGGATATCTAGGGTCGAGAATATTTTCGCCATCAAGCAGAATTTCGCCGCGTGCTGATTGTCCCGGATAAATCGAATAAATGCGGTTGAAGACGCGCAGCAGGGTCGACTTGCCGCAGCCTGATGGGCCGATCAATGCGGTAACGCGCCGCTCCGGAATTTCCAAGTTGATGTTCTTCAGGGCTTCAAAGTTTCCGTAATGAAAACTCAATCCGCGAGCGTGCAGCTTCACCGGATGCTTCTTATCGGCGCTGGCTGGCGCAACCGATTCGGCAGCGATGGTTAGATTAGTCATGGCTAATTTTATTCCTCAAAAAGAACAAGCGGGCGGTCAAGCTTGTCAGTAACACGAAGCACGTAATAATGAGCGCGCCGGCCCAGGCCAGGGCCTGCCAGTTGGCAAAAGGACTCATCGCAAATTGGTAGACGGTCACGGGCAGATTGGCCATCGGGCCGCTGATGTCGGCGCTCCAGTACTGGTTATTAAACGCGGTAAACAACAGTGGGGCGGTCTCACCACTGATGCGCGCCAGGCCCAGCAAAATACCGGTGACGATGCCGGATTTGGCCGCGCGGTAGACGATATGAATGGTCACTTTCCATTGTGGGATGCCCAGCGATAACGCGGCTTCACGCATCTGCACCGGGACCAGGCGCATCATTTCATCGCTGGTGCGCACGATAACCGGCAGTACGATAAATGCCAAAGCAATCGCGCCGGCGTAACCGGAGAAACTGCCCGTTGTGGTCACAACCAGGGTAAATACAAACAAACCTAGAACAATCGACGGCGCTGACAGCAAAATATCGTTGACGAAGCGAATCAAATTTCCCAACCAATGATGATTCACGTATTCGGCAAGGAAGGTGCCGGCGGCGATTCCGATCGGCGTGGCAATCAAGATGGCCATCGCACAGATAACGAAGCTACCAAAAATGGCATTGATTAATCCGCCGCCTTCCGCTGCAGGCGGCGGCGTCACCTGAGTAATCAGGTCCATATTGATTGCGCTGACACCCTTGCTTACCGTGGTCCACAAAATCCACACCAGAAAAATAAGGCCGAAAATTGCCGCAGCGCAGGATAAAACTAAAGCGATGCCATTGATCAGTTTGCGCTTCATAAAGAGGCGTTGCGTTTGCGACGTCATACACGGCCTCCCTTAGCCTGCGCGCTACGCAGTAGCAAGCGAGCCAGTGCGAGCACGACAAAGGTCACGACGAACAGTACAAAGCCCATTGCCAGCAACGACGAGCGGTGCAATGGATCGAAGGCTTCGCCGAATTCATTGGCAATGGTCGAGGCAATTGAGCTGCCCGGTTCCAACAAGGTAGCAATTCGGTTGGCATTCCCCAAAACAAAGGTGACCGCCATGGTTTCGCCCAGGGCGCGTCCGAGCCCCAAGAAAATGCCACCGATCACGGCCGAGCGTGAGTAGGGCAGAACGATGTTCCAGATCACTTCCCAGCTGGTGGAGCCGAGTGCGTAGGCGGATTCTTTGAGCCGGTTCGGCACGGTTAAAAACACTTCACGCATAATTGAAGAAATAAATGGGATGATCATGATCGCCAGAATCAGGCCGCCGGTCAGCATGCCGACACCGATCGGTGGGCCTTTGAAGAACCCACCGATTAAGGGCAGAGCCCCGAGGTTATCGTTAATCCACGGAAACACATGCGCGCCGAGCAGCGGTACCAGAACAAACAGGCCCCACATGCCGTAAATAATCGAAGGAATGCCGGCCAACAGTTCGACCGCCGATGCGACCGGCGCTCGCAGCCAGGTCGGGGCGACTTCGGTTAAGAAAATTGCTATGCCGAAGCTAACGGGCACCGCAATGATCAGTGCAATGCCGGAGCTTAGCAAGGTGCCATAAATCGGTGCTAGACCGCCGAAAATCCGATTGCCCGGATCCCAGTTGTCGACCGAAACTAAATTAAATCCAAATGCCTCGAACGCTTCCCAGCCACCGTAGGCCATGGTGGCAGCGGCAGCGGCGAGACTTACAAGAACGAAAATGCCAGCTACGGAGACCAAGTTTTTGAAAAACCGATCGGCGCGCTGGTCTCTGTGTTGTCTGTCTAGTAGCTTGTCTGCACTCAGTGCCTGCTGCATTCGAGATTCCGTTGTCAGAATGAGGAGAGGCGCGCGGACAAAATTCCGCGCGCCATACCCGATTGTACTCGGTCGATTAAGGATCGACGCGAGTAGATCTTAGTAAGCGAATTTTTTCGCCCAGTAGGCTTCGATTTGGGCAACTAACTCAGGCGGCAGTGGCACGTAGCCCAATTCAGTGGCTTGTGCACCACCGTTAGCGTAAGCCCACTTCATATATTCGAGACTGGCGCGCGCTGCATCTTTATCGCGTGGCTCTTGCGACATCAAGATGAAGTTGGTGGCGGTAATCGGCCACGCTTGCTCACCCGGAGCGTTGGTGATGATCAGGTAGAAATCTTCGCTGGCAGCCCAGTCCGCACTAGCAGCAGCGGCTTGGAAGCTTTCCTGCGACGGCTCGACCCAATTGCCAGCGGCATTTTTGAGTTCGGTGTAGGCCAATTTATTTTCCAGCGCATAACTCAGCTCAACATAGCCAATCGAACCGGCCAACTGACCCACGTACGCGGCCACACCTTCGTTGCCCTTGCCACCTACACCGACCGGGAATTTAACCGCGCTGCCTTCGCCGACACTGTCTTTCCAGGGCTGCGAGACTTTGCTCAGGTAGTTGGTGAAGTTAAAGGTGGTGCCCGAACCGTCGGAACGGTAGACCACGTTGATCGCGGCACTCGGCAGGCTGAGTTCGGCATTGATTTCTTGAATGCGCGGGTCATTCCAAGTACTGATTTTGCCAAGGTAGATGTCGGCCAATACAGCGTCGGACAATCGCATTTGACCGGCACCAACGCCTTCAACATTGACTACCGGCACCACGCCGCCGATGACCGAGGGAAACTGGCCCAGCTTCGACTCTGCCAGCTCTTCAGGAGGCAGCGGCTTGTCGGACGAACCGAAGTCGACTGTGTTGGCTTTGATTTGCGCAATACCGCCGCCTGAACCGATTGACTGATAGTTGATCCGGTGGCCAGTGGCTTCGTTGTAGCTCTGCGACCATTTCGACATGATCGGGAATACAAAGGAGGCGCCGGCGCCGGTCAATTCCATCACCTTTGCGGGGGCTGGGGAAGCGGCAGTGCCTTCGTTTGTATTGGACTGTTCTGTTCCGCAGGCTGCGAGCAGCAAGCTGGCAGTTGCGGCACCGAGGATGATCTTCGCTTTACTGAGCATTCTGAATTCCTTGATTTGAAGGGTTTCGATTAAATTCGGGTGATTCTTCGGCTCTGCTAGAGCCCTAACTGTAAGCTTCCCGGCTATTTTCTCAAGTATTTGTGACAGGAAAATGACAAAGGCCCGCGCGGGGCGGGCCTTTGAAGTAGCGATAGAGTGTGGCTTAGAAGTGGAACTGGAAGCGGAATTCAACGATATCCGGGTTGTCACTCACCGCCATGCGCTCACTGTCGACCTTGACGTAATTGGCCATAACTTTGAAATTCTTGCGCCAGTAGTAGTTTACGCCCAGGGTTAAGTCTTTCTCCACACCGCCTTGGACCAGGCCGTCGTCCAGATCAAGTACGTCGTAACGCAGGGCCAATTGCCACAAGCCGCGATTTGCGTCTTTAGCCGAGCCCGGCTTAATTCCGCCGGATTTATAATTCCAGCCTTCACCGGTCATATTCCATACGCCCGAAACATAACCGCCTTCGGCGGCGAAGTCCGGAGTCGCGCTGCGGTTAACGTCGCTCTGCATCCACTCAGCTTGCAGTTTGAACGGACCCGCGGCCCAAATGGATTCCAGACCGATTGTGCTCTGGCCGGTGCTGTTGGCCATGGTGCCGGTGTCGATCAGACGCAGATTGGCCAGATCCGCCGGGCGTGCACGAATACGTGCAGCATCGTTCTGCGTATCGTAATCAACGAACGAGGCACCCAGATGGAACACATTGCCGTCGCTGTTGATCGGGGCATAAGTAGCGCGGACACCGAAGCCATCACCGTAGCCGCGGTTGCTGGTCAGTTCACGGCCAAATGCTGAGGCATTGAGGGTAATATTGCCCGATTCGTAGCCATAGCCCACACCGAGGCGGCGGCTTACGCTGAGGTTATTAGCGACCATCGAGCGCGACATAAAGTCCATAGTGGTCGAACTGGCCAATTCTTCCAACGAGTTGGGTTGTTTGAACTGACCAAAACGTAGGCTGTGCGAGCCAAACTTCTGGCGATAATTCACATCGAGCCATTTGTCAGCGTCGGCGTCATAACCGATGACCCAATCCGAGTTTTCGGCCTTGCCCTGAAGAACCAATTCGGCGCGGCGCAGATCGGCGTCATCTTCAAGTGCGGCAACGTCGGCATTAAAGTCGTTGTAGTCGGCTTGGATTAAACCTTTAAAGCTAACGTCGTAAATGCCCCATTTATCAATGGCGATATCGGCAAAAGCCGGGGCGGCGAGACCGGAGAGTAGGGCGGTTGCGAGTAATTTGCGTTGCAGCTTCATTATTGGCTGTCCTAGTTGGGTTGGTTTAGATGGGCCAATTCTCAAGGATAAATGTTGCAGTTCCGTGACAATACTCAATTTTCCGTTAATTAACGCCGATTGGGCACAAAAAAACCCGCAATAGCGGGCCTTTGAGTGGTGGCCAGAGAGGGAATCGAACCCCCGACACGGGGATTTTCAATCCCCTGCTCTACCTACTGAGCTATCTGGCCAAATTTTCGCCCAACGAGTGGGAGCGCGACATGATAGGCGGCGCAGCCAAATGAGGCAAGCCCTAATCGCTATTATCGTCGTTAATGCGGGCTAAACCAATGCTTCGAGTTGCGACGCATCACCTCTACAATTCGTCCATAGTTATATATGCGCACCGGGAGAGTTAGATGAAACAGGTCGTTTTTGCGGTTTTTGCAGCAGTGCTGGCGGTATTGCTGTCGGCGTGTGCCACCAACTACAAGGCGCGCGAAGAGGCGAAGCTGGAGCGCTATATGAGTGCTTCAGGGGAGCCGGTCAAGCGCTTCAGTTACTTCCGGATTCACTCCTGGACGCCGCTGGGTGACCAACATGTCGTGGTATGGACGCGGCCTAAAGAAGGCTATTTACTGAAAGTTGATGAGCCGTGCCCGGATCTGCAATGGACTCATGCTTTGGCATTTTCCAGCCTGATGCGCCAGGTGAACGTAGATTTCGACCGGATTCTTCTGGAAAACTACAGTTGCAGGATCATTGAAATTCGCCCGGTTGACCGTAAAAAGCTGCGCGAAATTGAGCGCGAAGGCGCGGACTAGGCGATTATTTTTCCGGTGCGACGAACCCGGCCGGACGTTCGGAACCGTCTCCGAACAGAAACTTTTCCATTTCAGCTTGCAAAAAGCTGCGGTGTTTGGGATCCATGGGCGAGAGGCGGTTTTCATTGATCAGCATGGTTTGATGGGCCAGCCATTCTTGCCAGGCGGCTTGACCAATATTCTCGAATACCCGTTTGCCAAGTTCGCCCGGCCAGGGCGCAAAATTCAGGCCCTCGGTTTCGCGCTGCTGTTTTACGCAGAAAACTTTACGACTCATTGATGCATTCCAAAATATGGCGAATGGGTTTGGGCAGTCCGAGCTGCATGGCTTGTTGCGGATCAATCCAACGAAATGAATCGTTCTCGCAAATCATTTTAGGCGTTCTTTGGCTAAACAGATACTTCGGCTCAATGTGCAATACAAAATGGCTGAAACGATGAGCGAAAGAAGGAATGTTCAATGCCGTGTCATCCCGCGTTCCCCATACTTTCTGGAATGCCGCAAGTTCATCATCATCACGCGATTCAGGCAACGACCAAAGACTAGCCCAAATTCCTTGTGCTGCTCGTTTTTGCAGCAGAACCTGATTCGAATCGTTGCGCACGACGAGCATTTGCACCGATTTTTGCGGCAGAGCCTTCTTTTTTGCTACTCGAACTGGGAAATCCGCAACGCGACTTTGCTGCAAGGCGCTGCACTCACTTTGAAGCGGGCATTGGCTGCATAGCGGATTGCTGCGCTTACACAGCGTCGCCCCGAAATCCATGATTGCCTGGGTGTAGTCGACCATGCGGGATTCGGGCAACAAGTCTTCGGCAAGTTGCCACATCTGCCGCAGCCCAGGCGCAGAATTAGGTAAATGCTCGACTGCAAACACCCGGCCGAGTACGCGTTTGACATTGCCGTCAAGAATCGCCACGCGCTGTCCATGTGCTTGCGCCAAAATAGCGCCCGCGGTGCTGCGGCCAATGCCGGGTAACGCCATTAATTCCTCAATCGTCGATGGCAATTTTCCGTCGAAATGGCTGACACAGTGCTGCGCACAGGTGTGCAGATTGCGCGCGCGTGAGTAGTAGCCGAGCCCTGACCACAAGGCCAGGACATCGTCCAATGGCGCTTGAGCGAGATCAGCCAATGCGGGAAAGCGCTGCATAAAGCGATCAAAATAGGGAATAACGGTTTGCACTTGCGTCTGTTGCAGCATGATTTCTGCGATCCAGACTCGATAGGCACTGCGCGGATGTTGCCACGGCAAGTCATGCCGGCCATGCGCATCGAACCAGCTCAGTAGTTTTTGCGCGATCTCACTCATCGCTGTGAACGGGTGTGGACTCTGGCGGATCCAGTTGAATTTTCAGACCGCGAATTTTTATTTCATCAATAGCCAGGGCTTCCGACTCGGCGACAAATGCCAGTGGCGGCAGCAAACTGCGCGACTCCGCATCGATCCACAGCAATAGGGACTCGAGCTGACCAGCGGCCGATGCGCGGATATCGTCCTGACTCAGCTTCACCTGCATGGCGCCGCTTTCAAAGGTACTGCCGTTAAATTCAGCGGTGTAGCTTACCGGTGCCAATTGAATGCGCACTGGCGCGACCCATTCGGCCCACTGGTCAGGCCACTGCTGTAGTACGCCACTAGCGGCCCAGGCGACGCCTAAATCTGTATCAGCATGCAGCTTGGCATCCAGTTGGAGTGTTAGCTCGGGATCGCTGAGTTCTAAGGTGAGCTTGTCAACTTGCGCGCGCAAATCATAGTTGGCCTGCAGCTCAAACTCACCGGCGCCTGAAATCTGTGCGCGAACAGGAATATCTGCACTTTGCGCTAGCTCAATTTGATAGTTTGTTGAAACCAGCTTCATTGCCCCGGTCGAGTCGGGTGTCAGGCTTGCTTCAAGTAAGGCCTGCAGCGCCAAAGTGCGGCTGGATTCGTGCCAGTTACCGCGCAGATTCAATACAAAAGCCTGGCCGTCTGCGTAAGAGGACAAATCGATGTGTGCCGCATCAATTTGCCAGGCGCTGTGATTGACCCGGGCGTTACTGATCAGCAGGCCATTAGGCAGCTTGGGTAGTTCCGTGATGGGTGGCGTTGGTGGTTGCGCTCGATACCAATGCATGAACTGTTCGGCATCAAGTACCGCACCATCGATTGTCAGCCGTGCGATTTTCCAGTCGTCGCCGGTCAATGTCGACCAGGGAATACTGATTTCCAGTTGCCCACTGCTAAGTAAATCGGTTTCGCTGCCCGGTACACGCACCTGCAGACTGGGCAATACCAGAAAGGGTTCAGGTTTAAAGTTAAATCGCGCCTTGCCCTGGTAGGTAAATACTAAACCGGTTTGCTTGCCCGCCTGAGCCAAAATCAGGCGAGCCAGCGGGTCGGGCTGTAGTTGGTGATAAACCCAAGACGACAACAGAAACAAAAGGACCAAAGTAGCGCCCAGCCAACGTAGCCAACGGCGCTTAGGCTTAGCCATTGCGGGCCTGCAGGTTGGTGGGCAGTAGCGCATCGACAAACTGCTCTGCATCAAAGACCTGCAGGTCGTCAGCCGACTCGCCGGTGCCGATAAATCGAATGGGAATGCCGAACTCGCTGGCTAGTGCAAACACGATTCCGCCTTTGGCAGATCCATCGAGCTTGGTGATAACCAGACCACTGACCGGAACCGCCTGCGAGAATTGCCGCACCTGACTAATCGCGTTTTGACCGGTCGTTCCGTCGATCACCATGAGAATCTCGTGCGGCGCCGAGTCGTCGAGTTTTTTCATAACCCGTGCAACTTTGCCCAGTTCGGCCATTAGACCCTGCTGCGTATGCAGGCGGCCGGCGGTATCGGCAATGAGCACGTCGGCAGCTTTGGCTTGAGCCGCTTGCAGCGCATCAAAAATTACCGATGCCGAATCCGCGTCCTGGCCTTGTGCAATGACGGTGATCTTATTTCGCTCGCCCCATGTTTTTAGCTGTTCGACCGCGGCTGCGCGAAACGTATCGCCGGCGGCCAACATCACGCGCTGTCCGTGCAGTTGGAAAAACCGGGCAAGTTTTCCGATTGTGGTGGTTTTACCAACTCCATTGACGCCCACTGTCAAAATAACGAATGGTCGCTTTAAAGGATCGATGGTGAGGCTCTGTGCAATTGGCTCCACACTGGCCTTCATTTGCGCGCGCAGCTCCTGTAGCAGAGCATCGGCGTTTTCAAATTCGCGACGTTTTAGCTTTTGGCGCAACGGCGATATAAATCGATCGCAGGCTTTGACCCCCACGTCCGACTGTAGAAGACAGGTTTCCAAATCGTCAATGAGCTCGTCATTGAGTTTCGGGTTGGAGGAAAACAGCGCCCGTATGGAGCTACTCAGCACACCGCTTTTGAACCGGTCAGACCAGCTCAGGGTCGGCTTTTCGGCGCCCGAGTGCTCGGCGGTTTCAGCGGGCTTTGGCTTTTTTGATTTTAAAAAATCGAACATCGCGCTTAAATCAATCAGAATAGGCGCATGTTAGCACTGGCAAGCGAGCGGCTTTAAGCACAATTATGGCGCACAACAGCAGGCATTCGGGCGGTTCAACCGGGTATGTGCGGATCATCGGCGGGCAATTGCGCGGATCGCGCCTGCCGGTAGCCGATGCACAAGGGCTACGGCCCAGCTCCGATCGGGTCCGCGAGACAGTATTCAATTGGTTGCGCAATGACCTGGCCGGGGCAAAGGTCATCGATCTATTTGCCGGAAGTGGTGCACTGGCGATTGAAGCGTGTTCGCGTGGTGCCGAATTGGCTATTTTGCTGGATAGCTCAGGCAGCGTCGCCGATATA
The DNA here is from genome assembly GCA_965368785.1 of uncultured Gammaproteobacteria bacterium. Lineage (GTDB taxonomy): Bacteria > Pseudomonadota > Gammaproteobacteria > Xanthomonadales > Xanthomonadaceae > Silanimonas. The sequence continues at coordinate 9,515 of CBDUOG010000049.1, forward strand.
TTACGATCGAACCTGCAGCGTTTGTCGGTCCACAACGCACACGTTGAGTGCGTCGACGCCATTGCCTGGTTAAAAAAGCCGCTTCCTTTTCAACCAGACATTGTCTTTATCGACCCGCCGTTTGAGTCAGACTTGGCCCAGCAGGCTCTCAACGCCCTGCAACACAGCTTGAATGCGCCATGTAAGGTTTACTTGGAGTTCGCACTGGATCACCAGCTCAGCGTGCCCGGGCATTGGCAACCTTTGCGATCCGGTCAAACCCGGCATGTGAATTACCAACTATTTATGTGTCCCGCAGTGGCATAAGCCGCGCTCACTGCTACACTGTGGCTCAGGAATTATGCAGGGGGAGCGGAGCTGGGATGCAACCAGAACATCGACGCATAGCGGTCTATCCGGGCACTTTTGATCCGATAACCAACGGCCATGTCGACTTGGTCGTACGGGCCGCGCCTCTGTTCGAGAAAGTTGTCGTCGGGGTTGCCAATAGCCGTGGTAAAGACCCGGCGCTGTCGATGGAACAGCGGGTTTCACTGGCTCAGGAAGCACTCAAAAAGCAGCGAAATGTTGAAGTCGTCGGGTTCGATGGACTGCTCGCCCACTTTGTATCCAAGATAGGGGCGGGCGTTATATTGCGTGGGCTCCGGGCGGTTTCCGACTTTGAATATGAGTTCCAGCTGGCGAGTATGAATCGCCACCTTATCCCCCAGGTAGAAACGCTGTTTCTGACGCCGGATGAGCAGCACAGCTTTATTTCTTCAACACTTGTACGTGAAATCGCTCGGCTGGGCGGAGACGTTTCGGGCTTTGTGCCCGAGCCGGTCGCTGCAGCCCTTGCCCGGCGATGGAGCGAGCATCAGAAAAACTAACGAGAGGTTAATGTTATGAAACACCTAATTTTCCCCGTTCTGCTAGTTAGCAGTCTGTTCTTAAGCAGCTGCGGCGAGCAGGCCCCAGTCGAAGAAGTGGTCGAAGCGCCCAAGGTTGTTGTCGCTCCGAGTGATCCGGCCGATGACCGGGCCTGGAAGATGTACGCCGCTGAAATGGTTAAGCGCAATATGCAGGGCGTATCCGAGCGTACTTTCAATTATTACCTGCCAGGCCGCGACGCGGACGATTATGAAGGCCAATATCAGCGCCAGCTTGAGACCGTCCAAGGTGTTCTATATCGCACCGTTCTGCCGGGTAATATGCTGACATTTGTATCGCCGGATAGTGAAAAAATGGCGGACATGGTGGTTGAGGCGGCTGCATTGGCCCCGGTTGACGCGTTAAAGGGCGTGCGCGTGCTGTTTATTGGTAGAGCGTCTGATAATGAGCGTGTCGCTGAGGCGCTGGCGCACACCAACGCCGATTATGTGTTTGTGTCGGTTGACTAATACTTGATCTTCGTGAGCAAGAAAAGGCCGCTTCAGAGCGGCCTTTTTTCATCGCATATACATTTAACTAGCGGCAACGCGTTAAAATCAAACCCGTAGATATGAGCGATCAGTTATGGCATTGCGGATACTAGATACGTGCATCAATTGCGATGTGTGTGCCCCGGCCTGTCCGAATGACGCGATCACTCAGGGCGAAGTAATTTATGAAATTGCACCGGGTCGCTGCACCGAATGCATCGGCCACTTTGACGAGCCGCAGTGTATTGTGGTGTGCCCGGTCGAGTGTATTGAGAACGATCCGGAATTTGTTGAGGACCCACCCACTTTGTTGGCAAAGGCCGAACGACTAAAAGCGGAGTCTGAGATTTAGAATGATTATTCATCACGCGCGTTGGCGGCATCTATTGTTTTTGGCATTTGCGGCGCTGCTGAGTTTTGCAGTTGCAGCCAAGAATGCTCCTGAATATCCACGCTCTGCCGCTGTTGCCAGTGCCAATGCGCAGGCAACCGACGCCGGCCTGAAGATTCTGGCAGATGGCGGAAATGCATTTGATGCTGCTATTGCGGTCAGCGCCAGCCTGGGTCTGGTTGAGCCTGAGAGTTCGGGTTTGGGTGGTGGCGGTTTTATGTTGTTGTACGTTGCCGCGCAAGACCGTTATGTGTTCATCGATGCTCGCGAGGTGGCGCCCGCAGCGGCCACACGCGATATGTATCTGGATGTGCACGGAAAGGCACAACGCGACCGATCGGTAAATGGAGCGCTGGCAGCGGCCATTCCCGGAATGCCTGCGGGTCTTGAGCATCTGGCGGTCCACTACGGATCTATGCCGATGTCACGTTCGTTGCAGCCGGTGATCCGACAGGCACGTGGCGGCTGGCGATTCAGCCGGAAGAATTCAGCCATGCTCAATGCCCGGAAAGAAGCCATTGCACAAAATCCAGAGGCAGCACACATGTTTATGCCTGGCGGAAAACTGGCTGAAGAAGGTGACGTGCTTCGAAACCCGGATTATGCCAATACCCTTAATCTGCTAGCTAAGCGCGGTGCTGCCGGTTTGTATGAGGGCAACTTCGCCAGGCGCTGGGTAGCTGGCGTGCGCGCGGCGGGCGGTATTTGGACTGAGAAGGACTTACAGTCTTACCGGGTTGTTGAGCGAGAGCCAATCCGCTTTAAGTTTGCGGATCATGAAATTATTACGGTGCCGCCGCCTTCGTCTGGCGGCATCACCATCGCGCAAGTGCTTAAAATTCTCGATGGCACCGATTACTGGCGGGTGGACGAAGCTTCGCGCGCCCACTTATTGATTGAAGCGTTTCGTCGAGCCTATCGTGACCGGGCTGAATACCTTGGCGATCCGGATTTTGTCGACGTGCCGTTAAATATGTTAATGAGCGATGAGTACGCAGCGGGTTTGCGTGCAGGAATTCATCCGCAGCTGGCAACGCCGAGTCGATTGCTGCCCGGAATCATAACGCCGGAGCGTGAAAGCACCAGTCATTTCTCGATCATTGACGCACAGGGCAACATGATCGCAGTCACACAAACGGTCAATTTGCCCTATGGAAATGCGGTGATGATCAAGGGCACCGGATTTATGTTGAATAATGAAATGGATGATTTCTCCGTTTCACCCGGTGTACCTAATGCATTCGGTTTGGTCAGCGCTGCGGCCAATGCGATTGAGCCGGGTAAGCGTCCGTTATCTTCGATGTCACCAAGTTTTGTCATTGGACCTGAGCGCACGGCAATAATTGGAACCCCGGGTGGCAGCCGGATCCCAAGCATGGTGTTGCAAGGGGTGCTTAGCTTTGTACAGGATGACAACGCAGCCCAAATTGTTGCTAAACCCAGGATTCATCACCAATACCTACCTGATGCCGTGTCGTTAGAGGTCAGCGCGCTGAGCGAACAGGCGCGGGTCGATCTGCGTGAGCGCGGACATGAAGTAGCGGTTGCAGCTTCCACCTGGGGCAATATGCAGTTGGTAATCTGGAATCGGAAAACCGGCGATGTTGAAGCGGCTTCGGATCCGCGATGGGAAGGTGTGGGCAAGGGTAGTTCGGCCGCAGAAGCAATCTTTCGATAAGGCAGACGGTGAATGAAACTTTATTCCGTGCAAGGTAATTCGCAAAAACTCGACGGCGGCGCCATGTTCGGAAACGTTCCGCGCGCACTTTGGTCAAAGTGGCTGGCACCCGACGAGCAGCACCGTGTGCCACTTTCCTGTCGGGCGATGTTGGCGCTCGATTTAAACGGCAAAAACGTATTATTTGAAACGGGCATCGGTGCATTCTTCGCTCCGGCGATGCGCGAGCGTTTTGGAGTGCAGGAGTCTGAGCATGTGCTTTTGCAGTCACTGGCAGAGATCGGCCTTAGCGATGCGGATATTGACGCCGTCGTCTTATCGCATCTGCACTTCGACCACGCGGGTGGATTGTTGAAGGCCTGGTCTGAAAACGAGTCGCCTCAGCTACTGTTCCCGAATGCGAAGTTTCTGGTGGGTGCGGCGCACTGGCAGCGCGCCTTGTATCCGCATCCGCGCGATCGAGCAAGTTTTATTCCCGAGTTGGCGCAATTGCTCGACGAAAGCATGCGGCTTGAGTTGGTCAAGGGTGAATACAGCGAATTCCTCGGAGCGACGGTGCGGTTTGAATACAGCGAAGGACATACGCCCGGGCTGATGTTGGCTGAAATTGTCGGGCCGGACAAATGTGGTGGTGTTGTGTTTTGCGCTGATCTGATTCCGGGCAAGCCCTGGGTGCATTTACCCGTCACGATGGGGTACGACCGGTTTCCTGAATCATTAATTGATGAAAAAAGAAGATTTCTGGAAGACAAGCTTGAGCGCGATGTGCGGCTTTTCTTCACCCATGACCATGCCTGCGCAATGGCACGAGTGTGTCGCGACGAAAAGGGTAGGTTTTCGGTGATAGATGAGCTACCCGAAGTATCGGGCTTGACGTTTTAAACGAATCGAATCGGGAAGAATCAGATGAATGATCACGCAAAAAATATTGGTCGTAGACAATTTCTGAAACTCGGCGGTGCGGCGTTCGGCGCCGGCGCACTGGCCATGTCACCATTGGGCCGCTTATTGGCACAGGCCGGAGCGCCCAATGGCATCGCTACAGGCTACGGGTCGTTAAGTCCGGTACGTGACCTTAATACGGGTTTACCTTTACTGGAGCTGCCCAATGGATTCAGTTATCGCAGCTTTGGATGGGCCGGCTCACTGCTAAACAATGGTGCGC
>CBDUOG010000050.1:0-14130 GCA_965368785.1 uncultured Gammaproteobacteria bacterium
CGACCATTATCGAAGACGATTGCTTTATCGGTGCACGCTCCGAAGTCGTCGAGGGGGTCGTGGTTGAGCGCGGTAGCGTTATCGGCATGGGCGTATTTATCGGCCAGAGCACACGGATTTACAATCGCAGCACCGGTGAAATTTCTTATGGCCGGGTTCCTGCTGGTAGCGTGGTTGTCAGCGGTTCGTTGCCATCGGCGGACGGCAAGTACAGTTTGTACTGCGCGGTAATTGTGAAGCAGGTCGATGAAAAGACCCGGTCCAAAACCTCAGTCAATGAGTTGTTGCGGAGTGCGCAATGATCCGTGTTTTTGGTCTAAAAAGCTGCGACACCACCAAAAAAGCACAAAACTGGCTGCACCGTTTCGAAGTGCCGTTTGTGTTTCAGGATTATCGTGAAGAGCGCATCTGCGCCAGCGACTTACAGTCTTATGCAAAGAGTCTGGGTGGCTGGGAAAAGCTGATCAATAAAGCATCGACCACCTGGCGCAGTTTGCCGGACGCGCGCAAGTCGCCCGGCTCAGACCCTGAGTGGCAGCTGTTGCTGAAAGAGCACCCGGCATTGATCAAACGGCCACTATTGATTACCGAAGACGGAACGGTCAGCGTTGGCTTTAGTGACAATAGTTTTAAAGCCCGATTTGGAATTCGTAAATGAGCGCAGTTCGTGTACTCACTGAAGACTTAATTCGTCGACGTTCACTCACACCCGACGACGCCGGTTGCCAGACAATGATTAGTGAACGCTTGAGTGCTTCGCGTTTCAACTGCCAGCAGATCGATTTTGCCGACGTCAAAAATCTATGGGCGACACACGGCAGTTCAGGCCCGGTATTAGTATTTCTCGGCCATACGGATGTGGTGCCGACGGGTCCTTTAGATCGTTGGACCAGCGACCCGTTCGAGCCGACCGAGCGCAATGGCATGCTTTATGGTCGTGGCGCTGCAGATATGAAGTCGGGCGTGGCAGCATTTGTTGTTGCGCTCGAACAATTTGTTGCAGAGCATCCGGACCATCCAGGCACCGTTGCTTTGCTGCTAACTTCCGATGAAGAGGGCATTGCACTCAATGGCGTACGCAAAGTTGCTGAGCATTTCAAATCGAAAGGGCAGGTAATTGATTACTGCGTAACCGGCGAGCCGTCTTCGTCGGAGCAATTGGGTGACGTGCTGCGCATTGGCCGACGCGGGTCACTCACTGCCACGTTGACCGTACACGGCGTGCAAGGGCACGTGGCGTATCCGGAAAAAGCGGTCAATCCCATTCACCGTTTAGCACCGGCCTTGGCCGAACTTACGTCAAAGCTTTGGGACGAGGGCTATGAGAGTTTTCCGCCGACCAGCCTGCAAGTGTCGAATATCAACTCGGGTACCGGCGCAGACAATGTAGTGCCGGGTAGTTTAGAGATGGTGTTCAATTTTCGATTCAATCCGAACTGGGACTCAGACCGGCTCATCGAGTTTGTCGAGGATCTGCTGGCCCGACATGGTCTGGAGTTTGAATTGAAATGGCGCCGCTCCGGCGAGCCGTTTTATACCGATGAAGGCAAGCTGCGCGACGTGTGTCGTCAGGTCATCAGGGCACACTGTGGTATTGAGCCTGATGAGAATACCAAGGGCGGAACCTCAGATGCCCGATTTATTGCGCCCTTGGGCGCGCAATGCGTGGAGCTGGGACCAATCAACGCCAGTATCCACAAGCTTGATGAATGCGTATCCCTCGCGGATTTAGACAGGCTGCCTGCAATGTTCAAGGCAATTGCCGAAGGCATATTGTTGCGTTGAGCTAAAGAATCGCCGGGGCATGCCGTTAGATCAAGTACTTGCTATCGGGCCCGTTTACGCTATAAATAGACCTATGTTGAATCTGCGTCGAAATGAACTTGTTGTTGACTCTCGAGCCCCGCGTTCGGGCACAGCGCATGGCGCAACCAATAATAATGTGACCAATAATGCTAATCCGCACAGGCGGGTCGGCACTTAGGCGCATTCAGTAAAGCACCAAGTACCCAGGCCCGCATCTCAAAAGAATGCGGGTTTTTTATTTTCAGGCTTTCTCAAGGAATTCGATATGTGCGGAATTGTTGCAGTGTTTCAGCTCAAAGACGGTGAAGACCCGGAAGTTGTGCGTCGACTGGCCGTTGCGGCATCCAGCAAGCAAAGACATCGTGGACCCGATTGGAGTGGTGTCTTCGTGTCGCCGCAGGCGGTTATGGTGCACGAGCGACTGGCGATCGTAGACATCTATGGCGGTGCGCAACCGTTGTTGAGTACCGACCGGCGTCAGGCTCTTTGTGTGAATGGCGAAATCTACAATCATCGCGAGCTCAAAGAGTCGCTGACTAAGCCTTATGATTTTCAAACCGACTCCGACTGCGAGGTGATCAATGCGCTTTGGCGTGAACACGGCGCTAGTTTTATCGACCAGCTCAACGGAATATTCGCGTTCGCGCTATGGGATGATCAGCAGAAACGCTTCTTGATTGCACGCGATCCGATGGGCGTTTGTCCTTTGTACTTCGGTCATGATCGCGCCGACCGACTCTGGGTTGCCTCAGAGATGAAGGCGATCAGCGATATCTGTGACGATGTCGCGTGCTTTCCACCAGGCCATTATTGGGATAGCGCAGAAGGCGAGATTAAAACCTATTACCAGAAGGATTGGCGCGATTACGCACAGGTTCGCGAAAGGTCGATGCCGGCAGAGCAGCTTAAGCAGTCGCTGATGGATGCGGTCAAGCGTCAACTGATGAGCGACGTGCCTTATGGCGTGTTGCTTTCCGGTGGGCTCGATTCGTCTTTGGTTGCGTGGTGTGCGACTCAGTTTGCCGACAAGCGCGTAGAAGACGAGGGTAAGTCGAAAGCGTGGTGGCCACGACTGCATAGTTTTGCAGTAGGTCTACCCGGATCGCCCGATTTGATCGCCGCGCAAAAGGCTGCCGATGCACTGGGTACCGAGCATCACGAGTTTCATTTCACCGTCGCCGAAGGCTTTGATGTTTTGCCGGATGTGATTCGGCATATCGAAACCTATGACGTCACCACAATTCGTGCTTCGACACCGATGTTTCTTCTGGCCCGCAGAATTCGTTCGATGGGCATCAAGATGGTGCTCAGCGGCGAAGGCTCGGATGAGTTGTTCGGCGGTTACCTGTATTTTCACAAAGCGCCCAACGCGCAGGAGTTTCATGACGAAACCGTGCGTAAGCTCGACAAGCTGCATTTGCACGACTGCCTGCGTGCAAACAAATCGATGGCAGCCTGGGGTGTAGAAGCACGTGTGCCGTTCTTGGACTTAGAGTTTATTGATGCGGCAATGCGGATTGATGCAGCACATAAGATGATCGCCGCCGGCGGCATTGAGAAGCGGATTCTGCGCGAGGCATTCAGCGGCTGTTTGCCGGATGAAATTCTGTGGCGACAAAAAGAGCAGTTTAGCGATGGCGTTGGCTATGGCTGGATTGATGGTCTAAAGGAAAATGCAGCCAGGTTGATTTCTGATCCTGAGTTCAGCAAGGCCGAAAAGCGCTTCCCAATTAATCCACCCCAGTCAAAAGAAGCCTATTTTTACCGCCGTTTGTTCGAAGAGATTTTTCCGAGTGCCGCTTGCGCGAGTACTGTGCCCGGTGGCAAATCAATTGCATGTTCCTCTCCGGCAGCCATCGCCTGGGATGCCAGCTTTGCGTCGATGGCTGATCCTTCTGGACGCGCGGTTAAGGCGGTACATCAGCAATCTTATTGAGTGCTTGCAAGTTTCGATTTACTAGTCATTTTTCAACAAGTATTGACAAAGGGCTCGCAAACATATGAATTCGCTCAATAAATTGCAGGTTTTTATGCGCTAGATTGAACCTAGGCTAATTCGGCCGACAGCGATATTCCCGTTTTTATCTGCCTGGGAGTATTTAGCGGGCCATTGGGTGCAATCGTGAAGATCGATATTCGATTTGAACAAGGCATGGCAATCTTTACCGGGTCCGGAGAACTGCGCCCGGCGGAAGTGCATGCCACCTTAAGTAAGTATCTGGAGGGGGCAAATCGCGAAGATGCGATGCCCGCACTCTGGGATTTGCGCCGCACCGATTTAGGCCGTTTTACCGCTGACGAGTTGCGCATCTTGCTTGAGCTGTGGATTCCGCACATCAATCGACTAGCAAAGCGTGTTGCCATTGTCGTTGAAAAACCTTGTGAAGCCGATGTAGCGTTTGACTGGCAGCATATGGTCGCACTGGACGTGCCGCAGGAACGCCGCGTATTTTTGGATATGCAACAAGCCAAGTTCTGGGTTGAACAGGCGATCGAATCCTGAGGCCTGAGCTTTTTTTGCTCGCTAACGAATCAAAGAGTTCGTCCGCAGTTGCGCCGCGGATCTGGAGTCTCAGTTTTAGGCCGGAACTGCCGATAAGCTATTGATATGCCAGCCCGATGGACAGGCAGGATCAATTAGCATCACCATGAATGAGCGGCTATGCGCTTGGCTACATCGTTGCGAACGATATCAAACTATGACAATTAAACTGCAAAATAGATTGGCTGAGTTGACCAGTACGCCGCGCGTAGGGTCGATACGGGTGAAATTGGTCGAGAAGATCTGGGTCACACTGCTGATCATTGCGATTATCGGCGTGCCGGCATCAGTGCTTCGCGCCTACACCACTGGCTGGCTGCATATTTATTCTCTGCATGTCGCATTGGGATTTTTGGTGATTGGCGTATTCATGGTTCGAAAACGCTTTTCCTACATAGTAAGCGCCGCGTTCCTGCTGGGTATGTTCTATGCGGTCGGCGTAATCGGCTTGTTTACATGGGGGTTGTTGGGAGCAGGCATTTGGTGGCTGGTGGTTAGCACATTGCTTGCCGGGACTTTGTATACACGCAATATCGGACTGATCTGTATGGCGATCACCACGCTGTTGATCGCTTTGGCCGCTATCGGGTTTGTCAGCGGCATGCTCAGGACTCCTGCAGATGCCAATGACTACGCAACGGCAGTCGCGCCGTGGGTTTCAGTCTTTGTCGCTACTACGCTAATGCCATTAATGATTTTTGAGGCGATCGTAACCTATCAGAAATCGACCCGTGCGTTGCTTAAAGAGGTAGCGCAGCAGCGCGAAGAAATTAAACGGCTGGCTTTGCATGACCAACTCACTGGCCTGCCTTCGCTGGCCATTGCTGAAGATCGATTGGACATTGCTCTGTCTGCGGCGAAGCGCCACGACGGCAAAGCGGCATTGATGTTTATCGATTTGGACGAGTTCAAGAAAATTAACGATAAGCATGGCCATGAAGCCGGTGATTTCGTGCTGAAAGTGATTGCTGGCCGGTTTAAACAGGCATTGCGCCATGAGGACACAGCCGCACGGGTCGGTGGCGATGAGTTCATCATGATTATCAGCCGTGTCGACGAGCACAGCGACCTCGGGAGGATCGCTTCACGTGTCATTGAGTCAGTAGCCAAACCGATTGCTTACTTTGAAGGCCAACTACAAATCGGGTGCAGTATCGGTATCGCCTTATTTCCTGATCATGCCATCAGCGCGAAAAGTCTCAGACGCGTTGCAGATAAAGCTATGTATAAGGTTAAAAAAACCGGCAAAAACAATTATCAGTTTGCTAGCGCCGAAGATAGTGTGGTCGACTTCGCGACCCCTAATTCGGCTGCAAGCTGAGTTCGATAATTAATTCAGCGAGAGCGATTAGAAGCGTTTACTCAAGCGGAATTGACCGTAGCGATACCAATAGTTGCTGCCGCCGCTAAATCCGCTCTGTGCAGCATCGGTATAGCCGATACGCAATTGTATATTCCAGTTGCTTACATCGGGGCGTGCTGTCTCAAGCAAGTATTCGAATTGCCGCACTGATTCAGAGCCACTAGCCTGTATGTATTGCTGTCCGGCACCTAGGACAAGGCGCGAGCGGAGTGGTCCAATGCGTCGAGACCACAGAAGGTTGGCAACAGCTGAGCTGTATTCGCCGGGAGCAAAATAATCGAATTCACCCGGCACAGAGTCCTTATACCAACGCGTTTGTACCTGTGCGGCGAAGCCATTTTCCTCGCTGAGCAAATGGGTCCAATTAGCCCGTAAATGGGTGCGGCGGTTCTCACCGGTGAACCACTGCATGCCCGCAACCAGGGCTAAGGTATCTGCTTTGGACACCGGTATGTCCTGAGCCATCCCTACAAAGCTGTGGTACAGGCCGGAGCTTACGCCGGTGCGCGTTTCTAGGCGATCTCGTTCCACAAACCATTCGCTGCGCCACGGGCGATTGGCGATGAGTGTGCCCGAACCGACGAGCGTATCGTCTACATAGCTGAGACGAGAGTTCAATTCATACTGGCTTTGTCGGTGATTGAGGGTCAGAAAAGCACGATCTTGGCTGAGCTCAAAACCTGCGCCGCGCCAGCTCGCATTCTCCAGTTCCAGACCCCAAGCCCATTGTTGTTTGTTTTGCCTAAACCCCAGAGAGACAAAATTGACTTCGGTGCCATCGCTGTCGAGCGAATGGTGCGCGCGTGTAAACCAGGAATAGGTATCGATCGATTCCTCTGATTTCTCGGTCGCGCTCTGCGCTGTGGCTGGCGAGCAAAGCAAAAGCACGCTCAGTATCAAGGCGTTTTTCATCACTTAGTGCCCCAGGTCTTTTTGAAGTGCAGCAACTCTGAAATGTAGCCCCAAACGCAAGCCGGTTGCAAAATCATCGTGTAGAACAATGTATAGGTAATTAGGCCCGAAATATTGCGTCGAACCTCCAGGCCGGTGCGTCGAAACATACGGCGTTGAACCCGGAAAATGACCGCATTCCATATGAATGCTAGCGGGAGGACAAACAGCGTCATTGGCCCGGCAATCCAATAAAGGCCGAACATAGCCAGAATCAGGCCCGGGATAAAAAATAAGGTGTAGGCGAGATCCATTGGCAAGAACAGGAAGTTCCACCAGATGAACAATGTGCTCATGCGCGGTTTAAATAGTAGGCGCCAGTGACGGAAGAACGCTTCGATTAAGCCGCGTGACCAGCGCTGCCTTTGTCGAATGAATTGCTTCAAGTTATCCGGCGCAGCGGTGAACAAACAGGCATCCTCGGCGTAACCGATGCGGTGACCCTTTTCCAGAAGCGCCCAGGAAATAACGATGTCCTCGCCGACACAGTGAGGCAAGCCGCCGCAGTCTAAAATGGCCTGCCGCTCGTAAAGTGAAAACGCACCCTGGGCAACCAATGTGCCGTGATACATGCTTTGCATTCGCTTTACCGCTGCAATGCCGTGGAAGTAGTCCCACTCCTGCGCTTTGGTAATCAGTTTTTGCCGTGAATTGCGCACCAGAACAGCGCCGGCAACCGCAACCGTGTTTTCAGGGTCTGAGCGATATCGCTGAACCAAATTGCGCAGCGCATCTTTAAATACCCAGGAGTCGGCATCAACCGTGACAATGAGTTCATGCTGGCTGGCGGCAATGCCGATATTCAAAACACCCGCCTTGCCCTGGTTTTTTTCCTGCGCGAGTACACGAATTGAGAACCCCGGGCGCATCATTTCTTGAGCTGCCGCTAACGCGATTTCAACGCTATCATCGGTCGATCCGTCATCCAGCAGAAGCACCTCTACTTCGCCTTGGTAGTCCTGATCGTACAAACTGCCCAGAGTTTCGGCCACGGTTTCGGCTTCGTTGTAGCAAGCGACGAGAATTGAAATGGGCGGGGGGTTGGGAAATCGGCGTCGCGGAGGGCGACGGTCCATCAAAATTGAGGCGCTCAAGAATCCATTCATGAAGCCCGGCACCCATGCGATGAATCCGATGATGTAAATGGCCAGAGCCATGCCCACTACAGCGGCCAAGTCGTGCAGCCAGTTCAACGACATCCAAACCGAAAAAGTAACCCAGGCGCCGGAAATTAAAAGGGCGAAAACAAACTTCACGGGCACCGGTACGTAGAGCGAGCGCGGGCGCCTGCTTTCACGACTGTGGCTTGTTGTGGCGATACCGTCCATTTTGATTAGGCAAAAACTGCCCGCAACCTCCCTGAGGTTTGAAAAATGTGAACCATGGGGTTCGCTCAAGAAAAAGGACGTGGCACCGCCAGGTCCTGTTTTTCAGACTTGAATCACAGTTTACAAAACCAACCTTGAGCCAAGGGTGAATTGAATTGTCATTTTTTGTGACACATTGCACCGGCTTGCTGATCTTGGCTAGATAATGAATGGCTTATTCAGGCACCTTCGTAGGTCGCAGCGGCCGCTTCACGGGGGCTGTGCGGATAGGCTTTGATGACACGGCAGTTCATGCCGGGGTCGGGATTGAATTTGAATGGAGCAATCATGCCAAGCTCAAATTGGGTGCGCAGCACGCCAAGGGCGACTTGGGCACCGCTGAGCGTTACATGATTGAAGCGCTGATACCGTTTGATTGATGCGGTCGTTTAGAAGAACGGCGCTTCGAATGAAGCGCCGTTTTTGTGTCTGCCTCTTAGTCTTCTAGTTTCTCGCCGCCCCAGGGGCAGAACTGCCAGCTGATGTGTGCGTCCTTGCCGTTCGGGCACTTGCGTGCTTTGTGCAGGGAATTCAATGGCAGCTCTAATTCGGCATCCATCGCGCGACCATCACGCATCACGTGAGTGACGGTCAGCTTGCCGCCCGTATAGGGGTTGGCGATGCGTTTCTTGCCTTTTTTATCGTCCAGGACGAAGAAATGCATGTTTTCACCCATCGGCCCCGCCGCATTGGACAGAATCGGCTGGAAGATTGCCAGCATCAAACTCAGCTCGCCATTAATTTTCTCTAAGGGTTTGAGCTCGGTGACTTTGCCAGCGACATCGGTGTGGGTCACGCGCAGCGTTTCTGCAACTTCTTCTTTGCTGTAGAACTGAAAACCGCCGACCGCGCTGATGTCGGCCTGCAGCACCATCAATAGACTGACATCAGCAAAGGAATTGATCATTTTGCGCTTTTCTTTTTCGCTGATAGCCGGGTCGCGCTCAAGTAGTACTTCCCAAAATTCATTGGGAACCCACCAAAACAGTACCACCTCATTATCAGCACCTTCTGGCGCCGTCACTTGTGTTTCATTTTGCAGGCTATTCACATTGACGTCGGCAATTGCCAAGCGCTCGGCGGCGAATGTGATCGATGAAAGCAGCGCCAACATCAGACCAATCACTAGTTTTTTCATATTCATTTCCTTTTTTGAAATTGACTTTCCGTAACGCGATCTTGCTGTTTCCGACTAAGCCCGGTCGATTCGATACGCCGTAGTTTCCAGTCGGGTGATCCCTTCCTCTTGAAAGCTGGTTTCGCGTGCCAGAATATCCACGCGTTCGAGTTCCTGCAGCGTCCAGTGTTTAGTCAAATGCGTGTCGAGTTCAGATCGATCAACCGAAAATGGCGGGCCCTGCTTTTCACCTTCCGGATATTCGAGTGTGATCACCAATCCGCGGCAGCCAGTGGGTAATTGGCTATATAGCTGTTCCAGGTAGGGCGCGCGCATGTTCGGCGGCAGAGCGATGAGTGCAGCGCGATCGTACACTGCGGCGCAGTGCTGTAGATCGGCAGTACTTAGATCAAACGCATCGCCGACCAACAAAGTAAACGGGCCGGCGTGATAGTGAATGAATCGTTCATCGCGACGGATCTCCGGGCTGAGATGGGATTCTTTAAAGAAATCGATAACCGCAGATTCGTTAATCTCAATACCCAAAACCTGATAGCCCTGATCGGCCAGCCACAACATATCCAATGACTTGCCGCACAGCGGCACGAACACGCAGCTGTCCTTGGCTAAGTCCAGCGATTGCCAGTGGCGCTTGAGCAATCCGTTGACGTCGGCTTGATGGAATCCGATTCGCCCTTCGCGCCAACGTTCGTGCCAAAACGTCGCTTCCATGCTTAATTGCTCTCCACCCGGTCGACTTTTCGCAATCCGCGCGGCAACAAATTGCCCCGTGCTGCGCGATTGCCCGCATAGGCATCCAAGTCCGTCCAGCTCAGGGTCAGCTTGCGCGCACCGCAATACAGGGTTACCGAGCCTTCTTCACGCACGCTGGTCACCGCAATCACGGTTTCGGTTCCGGCCTTGAGGCGTGCGGGCGGCACTTGAATTATCTTGTTGCCTTTGCCCTTATCCAATTCCGGCAACTCGGCAAGTGGGAAGGTCAGCATATGACCCTCGCTGGTGATCGCGACCAACCAGTCTGTGTCGACATCGTGCACCAATGCCGGCGGCAGGGCTGAGCCGTTGCCGGTGTTGAGTAGCGCCTTACCGGCCTTGTTGCGACCCACAAAGTTTTCGAACTTGGTGACAAAGCCATAACCGTGATCGGATGCAAGAAGGAATTTTTGCTCGTTGTCGCCGATCGCAGTACCGATAAAGCTGGACCCGCTCGGCGTAGTAAAGCGGCCGGTCAATGGCTCGCCGTTACCGCGTGCCGAGGGCAGGGTATGCGCACCGCTTGAATAGGCACGGCCGGTGGAATCTAAAAAGCCGGCCTGTTGATTGCTGCGGCCACGGGCAAAACAGCCCAGCGAATCGCCATCGCGGAAGCTCACACCAGCCGGATCAATATCGTGGCCTTTTGCTGCGCGAACCCAGCCTTTGGTCGAGACGATAATGGTGACGGGTTCATTGGCAACCAGCTCTGTTTCATCCAGAGCTTGCGCGGCGTCACGCGATACTAAGGGCGACATGCGGTCGTCGCCAAACTTCTTGGCATCGGCGAGCAATTCGTCTTTCAACTTTTTCTTCAGCTTAGCCTTGCTGGCCAGAACCGCCTGAAGGTCATCGCGTTCCTTCGCCAAGTCGTCCTGCTCACCACGAATTTTCATCTCTTCGAGGCGGGCCAGTTGTTTCAGCTTGGTGTCGAGAATGTATTCGGCCTGATCATCGCTGAGTTTGAATCGTTTGATGAGCGCTTCTTTCGGTTCATCCTCGGTACGGATAATGCGGATCACTTCATCAAGATTCAAAAAGGCAATCAGCAAACCATCGAGTAAGTGCAGGCGTCGTTCGACTTTGTCCAGACGGTGGCGCAAGCGGCGAGTCAATGTATTGCTACGGAATTCCAACCACTCACCGAGTATGCCTTTGAGTCCCTTGACCTGCGGTCGACCGTCAAGGCCGATGATGTTCAAATTGACCCGGAAGCTTTTTTCTAAATCGGTGGTCGCTGACAAGTGGCCCATTAGGGTATCGATATCCACCCGATTGGAGCGCGTAACCAGGACGAGGCGCACCGGGTTGGCGTGATCGGATTCATCACGCAAATCTTCCAACCACGGCAACTTCTTCGCACGCATTTGATTGGCAATCTGCTCCATGATTTTTGACGGCGAAACCTGATGCGGCAGGGCCGTGATCACAATGTTCTGGCCTTCCTTTTCATAGACCGCGCGGGCCCGCACGCTGCCGTGACCGGTTTCATACATCGCGCGCAAATCGTTGCGCGACGTGATGATCTCTGCTTTCGTCGGATAGTCCGGACCCAAAACGTGATCGCACAAATCTTTACTAGTCGCATCCGGATCATCGAGCAAACGGACACAGGCGCTGACGACTTCGTTGAGGTTATGCGGCGGCACGTCGGTGGCCATGCCCACCGCAATACCGGTAGTGCCATTCAACAATAAGTGCGGTAGGCGCGCAGGTAACCACGTCGGCTCTTGCAAGCTGCCGTCAAAGTTGGGCGCCCAGTCGACCGTGCCCTGGCCCAATTCGCCCAGCAGAACTTCGGCAATCGGAGTGAGCTTGGATTCGGTGTAGCGCATCGCGGCGAAGCTTTTCGGGTCGTCGGTTGAGCCGAAGTTGCCCTGACCCTCGATCAGCGGATAGCGGTAGGAGAACGGCTGGGCCATCAAGACCATCGCTTCATAACAGGCGCTGTCGCCGTGCGGGTGAAACTTGCCAATGACATCACCGACGGTACGTGCCGATTTTTTGGGTTTGGACGCAGCGCTTAAACCCAGCTCGCTCATCGCGTAAATGATCCGGCGTTGGACGGGCTTGAGCCCATCACCGAGAAAGGGCAGAGCGCGATCAAGCACGACGTACATCGAGTAGTCGAGATAGGCGCGTTCGGCATATTCGTGCAGTGGGATTTGCTCAAAGCCGTGGAAGGTTGCGCGGGTGGGATCGCTCATGGTTTCTACTTGTTTCAGACCAACCCCAATTCTAGCGGTTTAGGCTGGGTTCGGGGCAGTGGTGGGTAGGCCTGATATGCTGAACGCCGCATTTTCTCATAGCAAAACTCATGACTCGCCCATTGGGCCTGTCGCGGGGGCGTCTGGCTTTTGTACTGGGCGCGCTGGCGATGTTCGGGCCATTTTCCATCGACACCGTTTTCCCGGCCTTTCCAGCAATGGCCGGAGATTTGGGCGTGGGCAAATTAGCGATGCAGCAGACATTAAGTGTCTATCTGCTGGCCTACGGCATGATGAGTTTGTTTCATGGGGCGATTTCTGACGCGATCGGCCGAAAGCCCGTGTTGTTAACCGGGACCCTGATATTTACCTTTGCCTCGGTCGGTTGCGCCCTAGCTCAAGACATGTCGACCATGCTGTTTTTCCGCGCCGTGCAGGGCATGTCCGCGGGTGTGGGCATGATTGTGGGTCGTGCGGTTATCCGCGACGTACTTGATGGCCATGATGCGCAACGCTTGATGGCGCAGATCTCGATGATTTTCGGCATCGCACCGGCGATTGCGCCGATTATTGGCGGTTGGATTTTAGGCTGGACTAGTTGGCAGGGCATATTCTGGTTTCTGGCAATCTTTGGGCTGTTCTTACTGGCCATCACGATATGGTCTCTGCCCGAGAGTCATCCGCGGCACGAACGCGTCGCGCTGCATCCGGTCAGTCTGAGCAAAACGTACTGGTCGATGACGACTAATGGGCGGTTTCGTCTGCTGGCGTTTGCCGGCACCTTCAACTTTGCAGCCCTGTTTCTGTATATCTCTTCCGCGCCTAGTTTCGTCATCGACATACTGAAGCTAGGTGAACAGGACTTCGGCTGGTTTTTTGTTCCTACGATTTCAGGAATGGTGACAGGCGCCTGGGTGTCCTCGCGCAGTGCCGGCAAAGTTTCCGGAACGCGAATGGCGAACATTGGCTTTTCCCTGTGTGGTGTCGCCGCGGTTTCTAATATCAGTTACAACCTGATCGTCGATGAACCCAGTCTGCCGCTGGCGATCATTCCTATGATGATCACCGCCTTTGGCGTCGCGTTGGTGTTTCCGGTGCTCACTTTGGCCGTGTTGGATATGTATCCGCGCAATCGCGGCAGCGCATCATCCATGCAAGCATTCATCAGCTTAATGGTGATGGGAAGCGTGGCGGGTCTGATTTCACCGGCATTAAGCGACTCGCCAATTAAGTTGTCCATTGGCTCCGCGCTGTTTTCTGCGGCCGCTTATGCACTGTGGTTCTGGTACTTAAAAAATCGCGGGCCGTTACCCGATATCCCGCCAACAATTACGGTGCCCCGAGTTTAAGTTTCAGTTGGCTCAATTGGGTGGCCATCACACTATCCACAGCGGGTGCAATCTGATCAAGCTGCGCGCTGGATGGGCCGGAAAATTCATAGCGAAAATTTAGTACGGTTTTTCCTTCGATTTCGCTCAGCGAAAAATCCATCACGGCAAATACCGGCATGCCTTGAAGCGGTCCAAAGCCGCCCTGAAGCCGCAAATGTTTGTTGGGTTCGGCGCGAATGATCCGGCCGTGCTCAACTGAGCTGTCGCCCCAGATTTCACACCAGCAACCACCAGCGCGCGGATCAAGCTGCATGTTCCTGGCATCGCCCGACCAGGTGTGATCGCTGTTCCACCACTGGCTCGGCTCGATGAGCAACTGCCATGAATCACTGACACTGCCTTCAAGCTCGATGCGGTGGGTAATCAGCGCGCTATGTGCATCGGCGCGTTCAACGCCTGCATTGACCGGAAGTATCGCGGCACCGAGGAGTACGGTAGTCAGGAGTATTTTTGTGTTCATGGGCTGGCCTTGGTTTTTTGTTTCATTCTTCGGGTCGAGTTTATAACAGTCACGCAAGTGGTTTGGTCTTTTGTCGATCTTGTGGCCCCTGCTTTCTTGTGATTGGTGCATTTCCCTGGGTGCTGTCTGACAATTCGTGACGCCCACATTTT
>CBDUOG010000051.1:0-14087 GCA_965368785.1 uncultured Gammaproteobacteria bacterium
TCGTATTTCAGGACCTGTTTCAAGCCAGTATCGGTGTGTGTGCAGTCGATGATATCGCCCTTTCTGTACTGACTTCGGTCATCGCGCACAAGCCCGAGCACAACCGGATTCTGACCGATGCCGGCGGTCTGGCATTATCCAAGGATCGAAGCACGGGCTCAGGCCCTGAAGATTTCGGCTACGGACAAGTGTGTCGCGCTGAAGGTTGTGCCCCGATCAACAACTTTCTGGTGCGCTCTGTGAATCAGGAACACGGGCTTTTGGAGATGTGCGATGGCGGTGTTCCAGACTTCGCCGCGCAGCCGATTGATTCGAAGCTACGAATTTTACCTAATCACGCCTGCATGACCGCCGCGGCCTATGACCGCTACTACGTGGTCGACAAGGGACAAGTCGTTGATGAATGGACGCGCTGTAACGGTTGGTAGGGATTGGGTAACGACGAATGCTCGCCAACAAAAAACCCCGCATTGCTGCGGGGTTTGTTTTGCTTGCAACGCAAGCGATAACACTTTCCATCCAACGTCGTATTGCGGCTGCCTTGCGGTCCGCAATACCCGTGCTTAGAAGTCCATACCGCCCATGCCACCCATGCCGCCGCCCGGCATCGCCGGTTCGTCTTTCTTCGGTGCATCAGCAACCATGGCTTCGGTGGTGATCATCAGACCAGCAATCGAAGCGGCGTTCTGCAGCGCGGTGCGGGTTACTTTGGTCGGATCCAGGATGCCGAATGCAACCATGTCACCGAATTCACCGTTTGCCGCGTTGTAACCAAAATTGTCTTTGCCTTCTTTTACTTTATTCAAAATAACTGAAGGCTCTTCACCGGCATTGGTCACGATTTCACGCAAGGGAGCTTCCATTGCACGCAGGGCAATAGCGATACCGTGGTTCTGGTCTTCGTTATCACCGGTGAGCTTGCCGATTTTGGTCAGCGCGCGGATCAGTGCAACACCGCCGCCTGGAACTACGCCTTCTTCAACCGCTGCGCGGGTCGCGTGCAGTGCGTCTTCAACGCGCGCTTTCTTTTCTTTCATTTCGATTTCAGTCGATGCGCCGACCTTGATCACGGCAACGCCGCCAGCCAGTTTCGCGACGCGCTCTTGCAGTTTTTCACGGTCATAATCCGAAGAGGTGTCTTCGATCTGTGCCTTGATCTGCTTGATGCGTGCTTCAATGCCTTTGCCTTCGCCAGCACCGTCGATGATGGTGGTGTTTTCTTTGGAGATCTGAACTTTCTTCGCGCGGCCCAGATCTTTGAACGTGGCTTTGTCGAGCTGCAGACCGACTTCTTCAGAAATCACTGTACCGCCGGTGAGGATGGCCATGTCTTCGAGCATTGCTTTACGACGATCACCGAAGCCCGGCGCTTTAACGGCGCAGACTTTTACGATGCCGCGGATGGTGTTGACCACCAAAGTTGCCAGCGCTTCGCCTTCAACTTCTTCGGCAACGATCAGCAACGGCTTACCGGCTTTAGCAACGGCTTCGAGAACCGGCAGCAATTCGCGCACGTTCGAGATTTTCTTGTCGTGCAACAAAATGTACGGATCTTCCAGCTCTGCCTGCATCGACTGCTGGTTATTGATGAAATACGGCGACAGATAACCGCGGTCGAACTGCATGCCTTCGACGACGTCGAGTTCATTGTCCAGACCCGAACCTTCTTCAACCGTGATTACGCCTTCTTTGCCGACCTTGTCCATTGCCTTAGCAATCAACTCACCGATGTTGTGATCGGAGTTAGCCGAGATCGAACCCACCTGGGCAATTTCTTTGCTGGTGGCGCAGGGCTTGGAGATGCTCTTGAGTTCTGCGGTTGCTGACACAACAGCCTTGTCGATACCGCGCTTAAGATCCATCGGATTCATGCCGGCTGCAACAGCCTTCATGCCTTCGCGGATCAATGCTTGTGCCAATACGGTAGCAGTGGTGGTGCCGTCACCGGCAACATCGGAAGTCTTCGAAGCCACTTCCTTGACCATTTGTGCGCCCATATTTTCAAACTTGTCGGCGAGTTCAATTTCTTTTGCGACGGATACGCCGTCTTTGGTGATGGTCGGAGCACCGAAGCTCTTTTCCAGAACCACGTTACGGCCTTTCGGGCCGAGGGTTGCTTTAACGGCATTGGCGAGAATGTTTACGCCTTTAACCATACGGGCGCGTGCATCTTCACCAAAACGAATGTCTTTAGCTGCCATGGGGATTACCTCAAAAAATTAGTGTTTAAAAAGTGTGTTCGCGGTTTGCTGCAAAGAGCAATTAGCCGATAACGGCAAAAATGTCGTCTTCGCGCACAACCAGATATTCCGTGCCGTCGAGCTTGACCTCGGTACCGCTGTATTTGCCGAACAGTACTTTGTCGCCCACTTTGACCGCCGGCGCGCGCAGCTGGCCGTTGTCCAATGCCTTACCGGCGCCGATCGCAACGACTTCACCCTTGATTGGTTTTTCGGTGGCCGAATCCGGAATCACAATGCCTCCGGCAGACAGTTTTTCTTCTTCCATACGCTTGATGACCACGCGGTCGAATAGCGGCTTAATGTTCATGAGATCCTCTTTGTTATACAAATCAATGGTTTACTGACGTTTTGGGTCGAGCTATCAGCACTCGACCCTATAGAGTGCTAATTGTACGCGAAAGCCAAGCCTCGGCCTAAGCCCCGCGCTGTTCTCAGATGTGGGGCCATCGTCAGCGCTTTCAAGGGCTCAGGCGATCATGATTTGGATCAATTGCTGGCTCGACCGGCCGGCGCAATATAACGGCGTGTCCTCCCGGCCCGACGTGCAATGAACGACCCGCTACTTAACGCCTGTTTTTTGGGCCCTTACGCCGAAAACGACGGGCTTTTGGAAAAGCTCATCGTCGAATTTTTTCGTGACCATGTGTACTGGCGGCGCAATGTGCATCCCGAAGATCCGCCGGCCATCCCCACCTCGGCCGCGCAAACTCCGGAATATCAGGCCTTCGAATCGCGGATGCGCCGTGAGCTGCACAGCCTTTCAGCCGCACTCAAGCGCTCGGTACCGTTCCATAGCCCACGCTATCTGGGACATATGGTGTCTGACTTGTTGTTACCGGGCTTAGCCGCGCAGATTCTGACCCTGCCATACAACCCGAACAACGTCAGTGAAGAAGCAGCACCAATAACTGTGGATATGGAGTTGCAGGTGGGTTTGCAACTGGCCCGCATGGTCGGTTACGACAGTGACCCCGAACAGCTGGGCTGCGCCCTGGGCTTTGTGACCACCGGCGGAACGACCGCTAATTTTCAGGCGCTGCGTCTGGCTCTGGCACTCAAGGCCTTTCCGGTCGCCCTGCGCGCCATCGCACCGCCCGGCCTGGACGTGCCGCAAAGCGATTGGGCGGCCTTCAATATGCATCCCCGAAAGGCCACCGAGTTGTACGCTGCGTGGGGAGTCTGGCTCAAATCCTTACCGGCCAATCAGGCGCAGAAATGGCAGAGCAAACTGGATGAGGAAAAACTTCAACATTTAGGCATCGAGGCGTTTTTTAAGCGTCACACCGAGATAAAAACGCCCATAGTCATTGCGCCGATCACTGCGCATTACTCATGGAGCAAGGGCGTCAAGCTACTTGGACTGGGCCGGCAGAATCTAGTCGGTGTGCGCGAGGTCGGCATGCGCATTGACCTTGATGATCTGCACCGGATACTGCAAGAGGCGCGGGCCAAGCAACAGCCGGTCTTGATGGCTGTAGCCATTTTCGGCACCACCGAATTCGGCACGATCGATCCGCTCGATGGGGTGATCAACGCCCGCGAAGAATTTGCCGATGATTTAGGTTTCGTAGTACACGTCGATGCGGCGTGGGGCGGTTATCTTGCCAGCGCATTTCGACGCCCGGATGGCAGCTTGCGTCCGAGAAAAGAAATCGCCCATGACTTTATTGAGTTCCCCCGTGACGAAGTGTACAGCGCAGTTGAAGCTCTGGCACAAAGCGACTCGATCACCATTGATCCACACAAACTGGGCTACATTCCGTATGGTGCCGGGGCCTTTATCTGTCGAGACAATCGCGCGATTGGTTTGCTCTGCGAAAAGGCCGATTACGTATTTACCGCTGCGGGCAAAGACGATTATCTACAGCGTTACCGCCAATTAGGCGCCTACAGCTTTGAAGGTTCACGCTCAGGCGCTTCGGTTGCTGCCGTCTATGTGACCCACAAAGTTCTACCTTTGGATTACGGACACTTTGGCCGGCTAATAAATGCCAGCGTCCAGCATGCAGAATCATTTCGTGCGGCGATCAATCAGTTTACCGGAAGGCATGCAACGTCCTTGCGTGTCCATGTCCCCTTTGAGCCGGACAGCAACCTGGTCTGCTTCGCAATTAACCGGGCGGGCAATCGCGATATCGCCGAGATGAATCGCTCGATGTATTCGCTGTATCAACATCTGCGCTCAGATCCGTCAAAACCGGTTCAAGCGCGCGAATTTTTTGCGTCGATGACCCGAATCGGCATCAAGAACCTGGGGAAGACGGCGCTTGCAGAAATGCTCGAACAACTGGACATCGACCCGGCCAGTGTCGATCAGGACGATCCGGATCGCTCGGGCATCGTAGTGCTGCGTCACACGCTAATGAACCCGTATTTGAATGATAGCGAAAACAATATCAGCTACATCGATCGCTATTTCCAGCATCTAGACGAACTTACTCAGCACGTGTTTCTGCGATCTGCGTCATGACACCACATCACGATTTGCGCGGTTTTTTGTCTGCGCTCAGGACACGTCGAGATCTGCTTGAAGTAAATGACACGGTTGATCCGGTTCTGGAAACTACTGCCTTTGCGCACCGCGCGCTTCGAGAGAACGGGCCTGCGGTGCTTTTTAAATCGTGCAAGGGCTCTGATCTGGCCGGCTTAGGCAATCTATTCGGACATCGCCGACGCATTGAATTGGCCATAGGTGGTCGTCCTGTCTCTTCATTGAAAGAGCTTGGGAAATTGCTGGCCAGCCTGAAAGAGCCACGATGGCCGCACTCACTTAAACAGGCCCTAAGCTCATGGCCAGAGCTGGGTCAACTGGCCTTGATCGCGCCAAAGACCGTCCGCGATGCGGCTTTAAATGAAAACGTGTTCTCAGGACCGGACGTCGATTTGTCGATGCTGCCGATTCAACATTGCTGGCCGCAGGACGCGGGTCGTTTAATCACCATGGGTATTGTGATCACCCGCGGCACAGAGCAAGCGCGGCAAAATATGGCGATATACCGTCAACAGGTCATTGCCCCGAACAAACTGATTATGCGTTGGCTCCCGCACCGCGGCGGGGCCCTGGATTATCGAAGTTGGGTCAGCCGCCACCCCGAGAAACCTTTTCCGTTGCTGGTGGCCATCGGTGCCGACCCGGCAAGCACGCTTGCTGCGGTTGCGCCGATTCCGGATTCGATATCTGAGTTTGAATTTGCGGGTCTACTGCGCGGCCAGCGTTCTCAGATTTGGCGAAGCCACTTAACCGGGCTGGATGCGCCGGCCGGCTCGGAGATTTTATTAGAAGGGCATATCCATCCAAACGAAACCGCACTTGAAGGGCCGTTTGGAGACCACACCGGGTACTACAACGCGCAGGCCGAGTTCCCTGTTTTTACTGTTGATGCGATCCGAATGCGTAGCAATGCGATCTACCACGGCAGTTACATGGGCCGCGCGCCCTTTGATGAACCATCGATTCTATCGATGGCGCTCAATGACGTGTTTGTGCCGATACTGCAAAAAGTCTTTCCCGAGATCGAAGATTTTTATCTGCCGCCCGAGGCGTGCTCCTATCGCATCGCCGTGGTCAGCATCCGAAAGCAATATCCGGGCCACGCAAGACGCGTGATGATGGCGGTTTGGTCTTATCTGCGCCAATTTACTTATACAAAGTTCGTGATCATCACCGATAACGATATCGACGTACGCAATTGGTCTGAAGTTCTGTGGGCGATTTCGACCCGAGTCGACCCAGCGCGAGACTGCGAAATCATCCAGAACACGCCGATCGATTACCTCGATTTCGCCAGCCCGGTCGCTGGCCTTGGATCCAAGCTCGGCATTGATGCCACCAACAAGTGGACTGCCGAGACGAGTCGAAACTGGGGCCAGGCGATTCAGCCCTGCGCTGCGACTGAGAGCAGAGTCGAGCAGTTGTGGCGCGAGGCGCTTGCCGCACAGACAAACCCGGAATATCAGGCGCCCTATGCGCCTCTGGAGGAAAAACCATGCAACTAGTCTGTCCTGCCGGCAGCCTGCCCTCGCTCAAGGCGGCAGTGGATAACGGCGCGAATGCGGTTTATACCGGTTTTCGCGACCAGACCAATGCGCGCGCCTTTCCCGGCCTCAACTTTTCTGAGCAAGACTTGCGCGCAGGAATTGACTACGCGCGCCAACGCAGTTGCGCGGTTTATATTGCACTGAACACTTATCCCGGCCCGGCCAATTTCAGCAGTTGGCAGCGCGCCGTCGACACTGCCGCCGATCTGGGCATCGATGCAATTATTTGCGCCGACATTGCCGTGCTCGATTACGCCTGCAATAAACAACCCGGTCTGGCGCGGCACTTATCGGTTCAGGCGTCAGCGACTACTCACGAGGCTTTACGGTTTTATAAAGATCGATTCGACATTCAGCGAGCGGTCTTACCGAGAGTTTTATCCATCCAGCAAGTCGAACGGCTTTGCGCAAAGCAGATTGTGCCGATAGAAGTGTTCGCATTTGGCAGCTTATGCATCATGGTCGAAGGCCGCTGCCAATTATCTAGCTACATAACCGGTGCCTCGCCGAACCGGGATGGTGTGTGCTCGCCGGCAAAATTTGTGCAGTGGCACGACCACGCAGATGGTGAAAAAACAGTGCGGCTGAACTCAGTACTCATCGATCGCTTTGCGCCCAACGAGCCCGCCTGCTATCCGACCGTTTGTAAGGGTCGCTACCAGGTGGAAGACAAGACATTTCACGCCCTTGAAGAGCCTACCAGCCTGAATACGCTGTCCCTGCTCTCGCGCTTACATCGCGCCGGTGTGAGCGCGCTGAAGATCGAAGGCCGACAGAGAAGTCAGGCCTATGTCGCATCGGTTACCCGGGTCTGGCGTGATGCGCTTAATCAGCTGGAGCAAGCCGGCGATAGCTGGTCTGTACAAGAGACGTGGATGAATGAATTGGCCAAGCATGCAGAAGGACACCAAACCACGCTGGGCCCTTATCACCGGAAATGGCAATAATGAATCGGGACGTAAAAATAAGCCTCGGGCCGCTGCAATACTACTGGCCAAAACCGCAGACCTTAGCGTTTTATCAACAGATCGCTCAGACCGACGTCGATATCGTCTATCTGGGTGAGTCCGTTTGCAGCAAGCGTCGCGCGATGCGTCCGGCAGACTGGCTCGAACTTGCCGCCTACTTAACGGATCAGGGTAAAGACGTCGTTATGTCTACGCTGGCATTAGTCGAAGCCGAATCGGAGCTATCCACCCTTCGTCGATACTTAGATGGCTCCAGCTTTTTGATTGAAGCCAACGATATCTCTTCGGTGCAAATGTGTCGCAAGTTAAACCGGAACTTCGTTGCGGGCCCGACCATCAATATTTACAACCCACGCACATTGGAGCTGCTGGTCGGCGACGGCCTGGTCCGCTGGGTGCCCGGAGTCGAACAGGGTGCCGACGTGTTACATCAGTTCCGCTCGCAACTTGTGCGCCTACCGGAACTGGAAGTGCTGGTCTGGGGGCGCATTAATTTGGCCTACTCTGCGCGCTGTTTCACCGCACGCGCTCACAATACCTCTAAGGATGAGTGCGAGTTGCGCTGCATTAATCATCCTGAAGGCATGCCGCTGCAAACACGGGACGGCGAGTCGCTTCTGAATATCAACGGCATCCAGATTCAAAGTAGCGGCTTGCTGGACCTCGGGCCCGAACTCAACCAGGTGTTGCAGGCGGGGGTGCAAATCATTCGTATTGATCCACAATTTAATGGCAGTGCGGATCAGATTGCCCGGTTTCGCAATGCACTCGATACCAATTTGCCGCTTGAACGAGTCGGCGCACACAATGGCTTTTGGTATGGACGCGGAGGTCGGGATTTACTCGAGTCGCAAGTCGCCTCTAAACAGCTGAGCTACTAAGGAGCAGATGCGGCAACTGGCGAACCAGCACTTCGATTTGCGTCACGCGATGCGTGTGCAAAACGTGCTGCCCGAACAAGCAGGATGCGCAAAGCCAGTGGGATAGATTCCCACTCAATTTGATCCAAAAGATTTCTGGCGAGCAAGCCCAACTCCGTATCGCCACTCAATTCGATCCGTCGTTGAAAAAACAAAGTGTCAGCATCTTCCAAACGACTCGCAAGCAACAGCAGGTCAGTTAGCGACCCGCAAATCAATGCTTCGGCCTGAGCATCTATTTGCACTACCGTCCCTGCGTCACTCACACGAACAGCCACAATGAGATCAAGGTCTTTGATATGAATTCCCACGGTTCGACCCTGCAGGACGTCCATCTTTCCTGATGCATAGGCATCTGCCAGAGCACTTTGAATCAAACTCGAAGCGATGGGTGCAATGAGCCCGTGAGGAAGCGCCTTCAAAACTGGAGCCCACCTGCGCGGTGGCGGGACTTTACTCAACAGCAAATTTTGAACGCTGTGTCTGTCTTGCATAAACGATCCTTTGGAATGCTTATCTGAATGTTGGTGCTGCCACTTCCGAGCCTCACACTGGTTCAACTCCAGCACGGCCAGCGCATGTTGTTCATCAACGCCAATTTGTCTGGCATGCCAGCGGGCCAAACGCGCGCTGAACTGCTCGCGCTGCACATCGTGAATTGGTAGTCCTTGCTCACGCTTCAGTCCAGAAGCTTTTTCGATCAAACTCTGACGTACCCTGAGCAGCCTGCGCACCGCACTATCGACAAGGTCAATCTTCAATCGCTGCGCCCTTAGATGAAGACTTGCCTGGCTCACTTAGCCGGCCCTCGATTGTTTGATGAAGATTCTAGCTGCTTTAAGCGCGGCAATATTTCGCGAACGAAAATGGTCTGTGCTTCGTCCTCGCTGAATTTTTGATTCTTGCGCTTTTTTACGCCGAAGTCTGCCAGGGTTATGTGTACATCCGCCTGCAAGTCGACCCGGGCCAAACAGGACTTGCAGCAATGTAATACGCAGCCGTCGATGGCAATAATCGGGCGTCCTGATTGGGCGGTACGCACCAAGCCCTCTACCCCGCCGCCAACACCGGCAATGCAGGACATTTCCGCATGGCCTTGCTCATTGAGCCATAGCGCCATTTGATTGGTCATTTGCGCAGCGCTGGAGCAGCCCGAACACGAATAGACCAGTGGCTTCTTGAGCATTTTTTTGATCCCGGCTATACAGGCACTTATTTTCGCCGCCCGGGCTCGTTCCAATTTGATCTGAGTCAGTTAGAACCCCGGGTTTTCCGCGCATCATGCCCTATGCGCGGCACTGCCCAATCGACCATAGCCTCAGCATTCCCCGTGTCTGACCGGTCATGGTCGGATTGGGCTGTCGCGCAGCTGCTGGAGGGCGAGCGGGCGAATATTGAAACGCCACTAAAGGTCCTGGTCCACCCGGACTTGCCGGACTGCCGTTTCTTGCTTAAAGACGAGTCGGTCCACGCCAGCGGAAGCTTAAAACATCGCCTGGCGCGATCGCTGTTTTTATACGCCCTGTGTAACGGGCGGCTAAGTCAGGATCAGAGTGTTATTGATGCCTCTTCCGGAAGCACCGCAATCTCGGAGGCCTGGTTTGCACAGCAGCTTGGCCTGAAGTTCATTGCGGTGATGCCCGAGTGCACCGCCAGCGCAAAACGTGCGCGGGTCGAGTCGCTCGGTGGACACTGCGAGCTGCTGCCGGTTGATGCCGATATCACCGAATACGCCGCCCGGCTCGCCGGGCAAACCGGCGCCTGTTATCTGGATCAGTTCGGCCTGGCCTGCAGCGCGACCGATTGGCGCGGCAATAACAATATCGCCGAATCAATGCTTACACAGAGCCTCGCGATGACCGGCAGCGAACCGGATTGGATCGTATGCGGCGCCGGTACTGGTGGCACGTCGGCGACCATTGGCCGCTATTTACGCTATTGCGGGAGCAAATCACGGCTATGCGTTGCCGAACCGACTGGTCGTGCGTTCGCCCGGGGCTGGCAGACGCATGATTACGCGGCCGTTGCTACGCAGCCCAGCGTCATCGAAGGCATCGGTCGGGCGCGAGTCGAGCCCGGCTTTGTATTTGACGTGGTGGATGCGATGGAAGAGGTGAGTGATCGCGACTCAATTGCCGGTTGTCTGGAACTGCACGAATTAACCGGTACGCTGTACGGTGGCTCATCAGGTACCAATTGGATGGCCGCTAAACGGCTTGCGCAGCGCCATCCTAAAAATGGCTCAAGAATAAACATCGCTTTGATTCTGTGCGATAGCGGCGATCGCTACGCTGACACCCTGTTTGACCCGATCTGGCGCAATAAACAGGGACTGGAATGAGTCATGAGTCAATAGCCCTGAATCAGGTGGCCGCTGGCCCGGTGGACTGCGTTTTTCTAAGGGCGTAGGCTTTATTAGCAATCTAAAAGCGCATCGACACACGCAAGGAGCGACGATGAAACGGATCGTATTGCTATTTGATGGCACCTGGAATGAGCCCGATGACGACACCAACGTACGACGCTGTTATCGCTTGCTCAAAGGCAGCGAGCTCTCCGGCAAAGTCCAGATAAAACAGCTGCAAGCCCAATCCTCGGACAAACCCTCACAGATCGCTTATTACTACAGCGGTGTGGGCACTAATTGGATGAAATTTACGGGCGGCGCATTCGGCAACGGCCTGAGCGAAAACGTATTGGCTGGCTATGAGGATTTGTGCAAAGTGTATGAACCGGGTGATCAGATATTCCTGCTCGGATTTAGCCGCGGCGCCTACACCGCGCGATCACTGGCCGGTCTTATCCGCAAGTGCGGCGTGTTGATTGCGCCGGATGACGCTTTGATTCAACAGGCCTATCAACTCTACAAATCACGCGACCCGGCCCTACACCCGGATGCCCGGGAACCCAGCGGATTTCGCGACGCGTTTTCCCACGCGGATCCACAAATAGAATTCATCGGTGTTTGGGATACGGTCGGTGCTTTGGGCATTCCCACTTCGAACACATGGTTTCCGGGCTCGCGCGGAAAGTATCAGTTCCACGATGTCGAACTCAGCGGGATTGTGCGCAAGGCTTACCACGCAGTAGCGATTGATGAGCATCGCGAAGACTATCAACCCACCATGTGGGCACGAATTGCCAAGGGCGATGACCCTGCCGTCAAGCAGGTCGTAAAAGACAATCAGACCATCGAGCAACGCTGGTTTATCGGCGCGCACTCGAATGTCGGCGGTGGCTATCGAAATGATCCACTGTCTTCAATTCCGCTGCACTGGCTTTGCCAGAAAGCACAGGAGTGCGGTTTAGTGTTCGAGAGCGTTCCGCTGCCGCAGCCGCAGGCGCATTTGGCGCCGATCACCGACTCATATGCCAAATTCATGAAAGGCATCTACAAGCTATTCAAACGCGGGCGGCGTTACGCCCGCATTCATGGGGCCGGAATCAGCGAATCGATTGATGAAAGCGTTTGGCGGCGATGGGCTGCGATACCTGACTATCGACCACGCTCGCTGGTCCGCGCAGCCCGGTCACGCCCGCCAGAAAACTGAGGTGTGCGCGTTCTGTCAGAAAATTGCCATAACCGACGGTGGCAGCTTCGGGCGGCTCGGTTACACTGTTGCCTGACTCTTTGAGCAACGGCTTAATCCTATGTGCGGAATTGTGGGTGCGGTAGCAAATCGTGATGTCGTGTCGATTCTGGTCGACGGCTTGCACCGGCTCGAGTATCGCGGCTATGACTCCGCCGGCGTAGCCACTCTCCACAACCGGCAACTGTCTCGCCGCCGTGCTGTGGGTAAAGTCAAAGAACTTGAGTCGGTTATTAAGTCTGAACCGCTGATGGGAAATATCGGCATCGCGCACACGCGCTGGGCTACCCACGGCGGTGTGACCACGCCGAACGCGCACCCGCATTTTTCGCAAGACGGTCTGGGCCTGGTGCACAACGGCATCATCGAAAACCACGAACACTTGCGCCATGAACTCATTGGCAAGGGCTATCGTTTTGACTCGGAAACCGATTCTGAAGTGATTGCCCATATGATTCATGACGTAATGAAAGATGGCACTGACCTGCTACAAGCAGTACGCAGCGTCGTGGCCCGATTGGACGGTGCGTTCGCTATCGTAGTAATTAGTATCGACGATCCGACGCGGATGATCGCGGCACGGATGGGCTGCCCGGTGGTCGTCGGTATCGGTAAGGACGAAAACTTTATTGCATCCGATGTACAGGCACTTCTACCGGTGACGCGCGATTTTAAGTTTCTAGAAGACGGTGATGTGGCCGAGATTAGCTGTGTCGGCATTAAGCTGATGCGCACTGATGGCACAGCGGTTGAGCGCGGACTGCACGTATCGGAAATTGATGCCGATGCGGTTGAGCTTGGCCAGTACGCGCACTACATGCAGAAGGAGATTTTTGAGCAGCCCTCGGCCATCGCCAACACGCTCAGCGAGCGCATTGCGCATGACCGTGTGCTCGAAGCAGTTTTCGGCCCGCTGGCAGTGTCTCTTTTGCCGAAAATTCAAGCAGTGCATATCGTCGCCTGCGGCACGAGCTACCATGCCGGCTCGGTTGCGCGCTATTACATCGAGCAATTTGCGAAACTGCCGTGCACGGTGGAAGTCGCCAGCGAGTATCGATACCGGCAGCCGACCGTTACCGCGAACACGTTGTTCCTGGCCATTTCACAATCCGGCGAAACCGCAGACACATTGGCCGCATTGCGCGAGGCGAAACGCCTGGGCTATCTGGGCACCATGGCTATTTGTAATGTTCCGGCTTCTTCGTTAGTGCGCGAAGCGGATATGGTTTTGATGACCCGTGCCGGCCCTGAAATTGGTGTCGCATCGACCAAAGCATTTACCACCCAATTATGCGCGCTCGGTTTGTTCGGCGTTGCACTAGCTCGGCACCATGGTCTGAATGCGGACGATGAACGCCGCGCGGTGAAACAATTGGTGCATATCCCGACGATGATTGAGCAAGCGCTCAAGCTGGAACCGCAACTGATCGACTGGGCAAAAAAGATCGTCGATAAACGCCACGCGTTGTTTCTTGGCCGTGGCGCCATGTGGCCAGTCGCCATGGAGGGCGCGCTCAAACTCAAAGAGATCAGTTATATCCATGCCGAAGCCTATGCAGCCGGTGAACTTAAGCACGGCCCGTTGGCCTTAGTTGATGCAGACATGCCAGTGATTGCGGTTGCACCGAACAATGAATTGGTAGAGAAACTGAAATCCAACTTGCAAGAAGTTCGCGCGCGCGGTGGCAAGCTATACATTCTGGCCGATCCGGCTTCGGGCATTAAACCCAGCGACGGTGTGGAAGTGATCACCATGCCTGAGCGCGTGTATTTGCTGCAGGCGCCATTGGTCTACACCATTCCGCTGCAACTATTGGCGTATCACGTGGCTGTATTGCGTGGCACCGATGTCGACCAACCGCGAAACCTGGCCAAATCGGTAACCGTGGAATAAGGCTAAGACCTAATCTTTTTTACCGCTGTCGCCGCCATCGTAATCGCGGTCTTCAAATTCGTAGAAACTCATTCCTGAGTCCATCTCATCAGCCGCGCTCTGCGCATCGTCGCCGTGCAAGGTCGTCACTGGCGATTCTTTGCCGCCAGGTATTTTTCCAGCCATCAGATCGAGTTCCGCCGATGCAGCCAAAACCAATTCACTGCGCCGCTCGTCGGTAATCGACTGCCAATGGCAATCGGTAATTGCGCCTTCCAGGGCGTACAGTAAATTCATGCTCGGCTTAAAGCCGGCCCTTCGAACCTTAATAAACGCATCTAATGCGCCCAATGCAAATAAGTCATCCGGAGTACGAATTCCGACCTGCCGCAACCACGCAGCACTCTTCGGCCCGATGTTGCGCATTTTGGTGACTTCGGTCATTTCAATGCCTC
>CBDUOG010000052.1:0-13811 GCA_965368785.1 uncultured Gammaproteobacteria bacterium
TCCCTGATGCCAGAAGACGCTTAAATACATCCTCACAACGCTCCAAACGCAGCAACAGAAAATTTGCATCGGACGCATACACTTGACGTACGAAACGAAGTTGCAGCAGTTCGGCGCGCAAACGATCTCGTTCGACGACAATCTGTGCGATACGCTGCATCGCTACCTGCACCGACTCTTCAGTGAGTGCCGCGGAAGCGGCGTCGGTTGCCAGACTTGAAAGTGGATACGGCGGGGCAATCGCACGTAATACTGAGATCAGCTCAGGATTGCCCATAACCATGCCAATACGCGCCGCCGCCAACGCAAAGGCCTTGGA
Source organism: uncultured Gammaproteobacteria bacterium (assembly GCA_965368785.1). Taxonomy (GTDB): domain Bacteria; phylum Pseudomonadota; class Gammaproteobacteria; order Xanthomonadales; family Xanthomonadaceae; genus Silanimonas. Next base: position 320 of record CBDUOG010000052.1, read on the forward strand.
AAGGGTTCGCAGAACCAATACATTTTCGAACGAATTGAGCAACCCGATAGCCGATTGGCTTGCCATGTATTCACCGTAGGCTTCATCAACGACGACCAGCGCGCGACCATCCAACAGAGTGAGAAACTCAGCTAACTCACCTGCATCGATGGCGGCACCGACCGGATTACCCGGCGAGCAGAGAAAGATAATCTTGACCGGATTAGCGCGCACGGCAGATAGAATCCCCGCAAAGTCTGCGCGCCAGGTGTCACCACGTTCCAACAGCGGTACTTCAAGCACTCGCGCGGCCTGAATGCGCGCACACACCGAATACATTCCAAAGGTTGGAGGGGTGGTGATAATTGCATCCTGATAAGCACGGCATGCACTGCGAACCAACAGATCAATGGCCTCATCGCTTCCCCGGGTGAGCAGTAATTGTTCGGGTCCCAGCTGATAAAGCGCCGCGAGCCGTGCCCGCAATGGTTCCGGTTGCTGCTGCGGGTAGCGATTCAAGCCCTGTGCCGGATTAAGCGCCGGCGGCCAGGGGCTTTCGTTAGCATTCAGAAAAATTTTACCGTTCAATCCGGTTCGACGCGCCGAGGCATAGCCGCTAAATTCACGCAGGTCTTCGCGCACAAATTTGAGTACGTCGCTCATATGCTCGCCATCCGCAGCAAGACCGATTGTGCGTGCGCCTCTAAACCCTCGGCCCGCGCCAGAGTTACGGCGCAATTTCCAATACCCTGTAAGCCTGCCGCCGATAACTCCTGAATGCTGATCATTCGTTGGAAACTGGCCAGTGATACACCGCTATATGCCCGCGTCGCTCCACCGGTAGGCAATACGTGATTTGTTCCGGAGCAATAGTCGCCTACCGATTCCGGCGCGTAATTACCGAGGAAAACCGACCCGGCAGATTGCACGCGATCAAGCCAGAGACGGGGTTGCTCGACAGAAAGAATTAAGTGTTCGGGGCCGTACCCATTGCTGATCTGAATCGCGGATTCGATATCGTCGCAACGAATGAGTCGAACGTTGTGAATCGATTCGGTAATTATGTTCGCGCGAGGCAGGCGCGCGACCTGTTCCGTCAGCGCATTCTTACAGGCCTCAAGCAATTCGTCTGAGTCAGTCAGTAGAATCGCTTGCGAATCGGGACCGTGCTCGATCTGTGACAACAGGTCCGCTGCAACAAACTCTGCATTCGCCGAGCCGTCGGCGATAACCAACACTTCCGATGGTCCTGCCGGCATATCGATTGCCGGCCCGTTGGGCTCGGCGCTTAGCAATTGTTTCGCCGCGGTTACCCAACGATTGCCCGGCCCAAATAATTTGTCGCATATCGGCACGCTGTTGGTGCCATAGGCCATTGCCGCCATCGCCTGCGCACCGCCGAGCTTGAATACCTGACTAATTCCGCAGCGCTTTGCCACATATAAAACGGCAGGATCCGCCTGCCCTTGGGCATTCGGCGGCGTGCACAGAATAATTTGCGCACAACCGGCCAAACCAGCGGGTACGCCCAACATCAACGCAGTCGATGGCAACGGCGCACTGCCGGCCGGCACATACAAGCCAACCGCACGAATCGGACGAATAATCCGACCGCAGGAAACCCCGGGCGCGGTCTCTACTTCAAACTCGACGCTGGCACCGGCCGCATGCCATTTACTGATGCGCTCGAAGGCCTGTTCAATCGCCAGTTTCAGCTCATCCGGCAAAGACTCTTCAGCACGCTCAAATTCTTCAGTACTTACCCTCAGGTCTTGTAGTTGAGCCGCATCGAAGCGCCGCGTTAGCGCGCGTAATGCGATGTCGCCATCGGCTTTAACCTGATCCAGAATCCGGCGCACCGATACATAGAGTTCATCGGCAGAATCAGCAGCCGGTCGTGCGAGCAATTGGCTTTGCTCACCGCGGCGAAGTTGTGACCATTCAACGCGCTTCATACCAACATCTGCTCCACCGGAAGCACCATCAGCCCGCGCGCGCCCGCGCGCTTCATATCCTCTAATCGCTGCCAGGTAATTGAACTGCGACACAGTGCTTGCAAGGCAACGCTGCTGGAGGAACCCTCCAGCGCCATTACGCTGGGCGCATCGGCATCGGGAATTAACTTCAGCAAGCCTTCAACCTGGCTACGCTCGGCCTGAAACATCACGAGCTTGCTGCCACGCACACTCATAACGCCATCGAGACGGCGCAACAACATCGAGGCCAGATCGGCGCGTTCGTCGGTGTACGCTTTTATCGGGCCTGCCAGTACTGCCTCACTTTCCAAAATTACCGCGACTTCTTTGAGCTGGTTTGCCTGCAACGTGGCGCCGGTCGACACCAGGTCACAAATCGACTCGGCCTTGCCCAGGCGCGGAGCAATTTCAACCGACCCGGAAAGTACCACCGGCTCGGCATCTATTGATTCGCGTTCTAACCATTGGCTTAGCAGGTACGGATAGCTGGTGGCGATGCGCGTACCGCTTAAACGCTGCGCGCCATTGAACTCCCAATCCGCCGGCGCAGCAATCGATAAGCGGCAACGGCCAAAGCCAAGCGCCCGCCACTCCTTGAATGCCGGTGCCAAAGCGCTCTGCTCACGCTGCGCGCCCTGTTCGGCCAACACATTGCGACCAACTACTCCCAGGTCGCAAACGCCTTCGGCGATTAAATTAGGAATGTCGTCATCACGGACCAACAGCAAATCAATAGGTAAGGATTCGCCAAAGCAGAACAATCGATCACGACTTTCGCGAAAACTCAAGCCTGCGCGCGCAAGCAAATCGCGGGCAGGTTCGGATAGTCGACCTGATTTTTGAATGGCAATACGCAGCCGATCATGAGCTCTCACAAGAACACTCCAAAAAATGGGATTAGTGGTCGGATTTCGGCTGAATGCCGAGGCGCTCGACAGCGATGCGATATCCGCCGTTACCGAAGCTCAAACAACGCGCGACTCGACCAATGGTGGTCACACTGACCCCGGTCAGATCGTGAATTTCACGATAGGGCACCCCATCGATCAGATACGGTATGACCCGCCAACGGTCGGCCAAAGCTTCAAGCTCGGCCGGCGTGCACAAATCGAGTAGGAACAGTGCCATTTCGTCACGCTTGCGTAAGCACAGCAAGGCATCGGATAGATTCTGCAGATCCTGACGGTCCGGCGAAGTTTTCGGTAATCGGTGTTTCATTGCGCTAATGTACCACTACATTAGTACAAAGCGCAACACTGAGCCCCCAATGTGTCCCAAATTGCCTACACTTAGCGTTGTACCCCCTAACCGGACGGCAACAACTAGGACCTTATGGCGCTCCGCTTTATCGCTCTTTTGCTGAGCGCACTTTTGCTTTGGACCACCCCGTTGGCCGCGCAGGTCCAGCCGGCAAGCGTGCAGCTGCAAGCCGCCGATCAAGCACTTGATCTCGGCCCTTCCTTGCTTTATTCGGTCGACCAAACCGGTCGCATCGACGCACCGTCAATGTTTGAAGCCATCGGCACCGGTCGCTTCCAGAAGCTCCCGGATGACAGTGCAACCTTCGGTTTCAGTCCGCATACCTATTGGCTGCACGCACAAATCGAAAATACCGCCGCGAGCAACGACCGCTGGTTGCTGGTTCTGGCATACCCGCTTCTGGACTATGTCAGTGTCTATGTACGCCCCAATGGCAGTAGCAGCTATGAGAGCTATTCCAGCGGAGATCGCGTGCCTTTCAGCTCACGAGCGATTGCATACCGCCATCCGAACTTCTGGCTTCACATTGAGCAAGGAAAAAAGATTGATGTCTTAGTCCGGGTGCAATCGGAAAGCTCTATTCAAGTGCCGCTCAAACTCTATTCGCCATCGGCATTTGCAGAAATCGAACGCGACGCCCAATTCGGGCTCGGCATCTACTACGGCATTTTGCTGGCATTGTTTCTGTACAACTTCGTGCTGTGGATCGCCATGCGCGACCCCAGCCATCTTTGGTACACCTTTCATGTCGGCGCGTTCGGCGCGCTTATTTTTTCGCTGAACGGGCTGGGTTTCGAGTACTTCTGGCCCAAATCGCCGGCTATCGCCAATTTCATGATTCCATTTATGGTGTGCCTGGCCCAATTGGCGATGCTGCAATTTACTCGCGAATTTTTGAATTTAAAGTTCTATTGGCTGCTGGGTGATCGCCTCGGCAAGGCGATGATCGCGTTTTTCACATTGGCCATCGCACTCACGCCAATCCTGAGTTATCAAACCATCATTTTCTGGGCAACCCTGGCCGCCTTCCCCACTGTTATTTTGATTTTGGTGCAGGCCGCTGTAGCCAACCGACGCGGCTACGCACCAAGTAAGTTTTTCCTGGCTGCCTGGGCCGCCTTATTAATCGGCGATTCGCTCTACGCCAGCGTGTCCTTTGGACTGCTGCCTAAGACATTTTTCACCGAATACGGCGTGCAAATCGGTTCAGCCCTCGAAATGATTCTACTGTCGTTCGCGCTGGCTCATCGCTATGCCACAACGCGCAATGAAAACGAAGCGATGGTGCGCAATTCGCGTGAACGACTCGAATCGCTGATCGGAGAACGAACTTCTGAATTACGCGGTGCCTTAGAACAGCTCGCAGAAGCCAATGCCCGGCTCACGTATGCCAATCAACGCGACTCGCTCACAGGGCTGTATAATCGCCGATACTTCAGATCGACCTTTAACGAACTGGTCCTGCAGGCAAAACTGGAGCGCAAGTCGTTAGGCATCGTGATGCTCGATTTGGATCATTTCAAGCAAATCAACGATCGCTACGGGCACCTGGCCGGTGACCAATGCCTTAAGGAAATCTCTGATCGTTTACAGAACAGCGTCTCGTGGGGCACTAGCGTGATTGCCCGATTAGGTGGTGAGGAATTTGGAATTTTGTTGCCCGACATCAGCGGCCGACAATTAGAGTCGCTGGCCAATGTGATTTGCGATTCCATCGCTGAACAGCCGGTGGTCCATGCAGGCAAACCCATCACGGTAACCACCAGCGTTGGTTATTGGCTTATTTCCAAGGACGATCCGGAGCCACCCGAAGAGGCCTTACGCCGCGCAGACTTGGCCCTATACGGCGCGAAAGCGGCCGGTCGCAATTGCGTCCGGCATTTCGAACCCTCTTTCGTGTCACAGCAAAGCGATTAACGCGCTAAGGCGCCACGCACAGCCTGCAAAACTTCGCCAGAATGGACCAGATCGACCGCCTGCATCACTTCATTATTTAATGCGCGATCCCGGTCCATAAACGCGATTCGCTTACGGACTGCTGCATGGGCTGCGGCGATCGCCGGGCTCGGTTTAAAGTCGGCAACCGCAGACAGCTCCTCAAACAATCCATTTACTTCCAGTTGAAACGCGGTAAATCGCGGGTCATCGGCTCGTGGTGAATTGCGAATTTTGGCTTCCAGATCAGACGGCTTGCCACCGGCACTGAGTTTACGAGCCGCATTGATCATGTCCGAACGAAAATCCAAAGCCTGCGCTGCAGTATAAATTTCCAAGCCAATCACTTTGGCTAAGTCGTCGCTCATATCTAACACGTGGCGCGCTTCATTAGCGCCCATCGATACATGGTCCTCGGCATTCGCACTGGTCGGTATGGAGTAAACCGACGCCGGATGCGCACGCGAGCACAAATCGTTGACGATGGCCGCGGCGGTGTACTGCACGATCATAAAGCCCGAATCGGTTGCGTCTTCATTACCAATCAAAAATGGCGGCAATCCATCCGAGGTTGCCGGATCAACCAGCTTGTTTAAACGCCGCTCACTGATCGAGGCAAGAACCGGAATTGAGGCTTTCACATAGCTCATCACCAGCGCCAGCGGCATTCCGTGAAAATGGCCAGCCGAAACGACCCGATCTTCAATCCGCTCGCTCTCATCGTCTGAAAAAATTAAGGGATTGTCGGTAACCGAATTCAGCTCAACATCAAGCACGCGCTTGGCTTGTTCAATTGCATCCCAAACCGCACCATGTACCTGTGGGATACAGCGCAGTGAATAACTATCCTGTGGCTGGTGCTTCTTGCCGCCTTTAAAAGGGCGATAGCGCTGGTAGAACTTCTCGCGACCGTGACGCTGATCCACCGGAACCCAGTCCCAGCCGATGTCAAAACGCAGCGCTTTGAGCTCTTCGCTCAGCCAGCTGTCGCGTAACCAGGGGTAAAACCGGGGAACCAGATGGTAGGCAATATCTGCCAATGTCGAGCCGTGTAAAAGCGCCCGAATTTCGCTCGCCACGTTCACTTGTCCGGGATGCGGCCGGATCGCGTGGACTTTTTCGTCAAATGCGCGCAAGCGTCCAGCGAACGCCTCAATCGTCATCGCCGCTGCAATATTGGCGTTCTCTAATATGCTTTCGAGTCGATGAATTGCTAAGACGCCGGTGGCCAGCATTTGTGCCGTACCGTTATTGAGCGCAAGCCCTTCCTTGTAGGAGAGCTTCAAGGGTTTCAATCCCGCGCGCTCAAGCGCCTGCGCACCGCTCAACCTCTCACCCTTATAAAATGCCTCACCTTCGCCCAGCAACACCATGGCCAGATGCGACAACGGCGCCAAATCACCACTGGCTCCGACCGAGCCTAGCTTGGGCACAACCGGAACAATCCCTGCGTTCAGCATGGCTGCCAGCGCCTCGAGCGATTCAACCCGAATACCTGAGTGGCCCATGAGTAGTGTATTGATGCGAATTGCCAGCATGGCACGCACCACATCCGCAGCAAAGGGCTCGCCAACACAAACCGCGTGACTAATAATTAGATTGCGCTGTAACTCTTCGTGCAAACTTTCGTCAGCACTACGCTCGCGTAATCGATGCGCACCCAACAGACGATCGGCATTGCTACCGAATCCGGTCGACACGCCATAAATCGGTTCTTCTGCGGACACTTGCTGCGAAAGAAACGTTGCCGCTTTGGCGACCGCCGTGAGCGCACGCGCGTCTAATGTGACCGGTGCGCCCTGAGAGATTTCTACTAATTGGGCACGAGTTAGCGATCGACCATCTAAATTTATCGCTTTCATCATTCGCCCCTAAATGCTCTTTGCTGTGCCAGTTCAACCTTCAATGCCTGAACCAGCTCATCGCGAGACAACTCAAATTGTTCCTGTCGCTTCATGTCTTTAACCGAAACCACATTACGCGCGGCCTCATCTTCACCATTGATGATGACAAAGCGAATTCCCGATCGATCGGCATACTGAAATTGTTTTGCGATTTTCTTGTATTCCAATTGCACTTCGGTACAGATTCCGCCGGCACGAAGTTGACTGGCCAGTTCCAGCGATGCCTCAAGCTGCGACTCGTCCATTAGCGCCACCAATGCTTCCACCGTGCTTTCCGCGCTATTCACCAAGCCGGCTTGCTGCAGCTGCCAGAACAAGCGGGTCAAACCAATGGAAATACCAACACCGGGCAACTGCGACTTACTGTAGTGGCTCGCCAGATTTTCATAGCGACCTCCGGAGCAAATCGAACCAATATCAGCGTGTGCATCAAGCTGAGTTTCATACACGGTGCCGGTGTAGTAATCCAGGCCGCGAGCAATCGAGAAATTGATCCGATAGTCAGCCTCAGGAATGCCCATTGCCTTCATCAGGCTCAATACTTCCAGCAGTTCAGCCGCACCGTCGCGCATGCTGTCATTTTTAATTGCCAGCCGGGAAATAGTATCGAGCGCCTCCTGATGACCCGACGAACGGCACGCGACAAAATCCAATATCTGCGCGACGACTTCCTGAGTCAGCGCAAAAGGTTGTTCGGTCAGGGTTTGTCTCACCGCATCCGCACCGCGCTTATCAATTTTATCGACCTCTCGCAGAACCAACATCTGCTGGTCCGGATCAGCAACGCCCAAACCTTCAAAAAAGCCGCGCATCAACTTGCGGTTATTCAGAGATATCGTGAACTTGCCGATATTCAGCTCTGAAAATACCGCATGAATGACCGCTGGCATTTCTGCGTCGTAACGCACCGAGAGCTGGTCTTTGCCAATCACGTCAATATCGCATTGATAGAACTCTCTAAACCGCCCACGCTGCGCACGCTCACCGCGATAAACACGCTGCATTTGATAACGCCTGAACGGAAACGCCAGAGAATGCTCATGCTCGGCAACGTAGCGCGCCAACGGCACCGTCAAATCAAAGCGTAGTGCGAGCTCCGGGCGTCCGTCTTCGGCCTTTTCCAGGGCACCGGTGGATTGCACAAAATACACTTGCCTCTCGGTTTCACCGCCGCTTTTGGTCAACAGCACATCACTGAGTTCAATGACCGGCGTCTCAATAGGCAGAAAGCCAAAGCGCTCGAAATTTCGCCGGATCGTATCGAGCATGCGCTGAAACGCGATTTGATCGCGGGGCAGAAGCTCCATTACTCCGGGCATGGTACGTGGCTTGATCAAAACCGAACTCCGACAAACAAAGTGGGCATTTTAGCCTTTCCGCACACTCACCGCTCAGCTCAAACAAAAGGGTTGCCGCAGCCCAGCCGGACCCCTACAATAGCGGGCTCCCTCGGGGTGTAGCTCAGTCTGGTAGAGCGCTACGTTCGGGACGTAGAGGTCGCAGGTTCGAATCCTGTCTCCCCGACCAGTTGTATACAAAAACGCCACCTCGAGTGGCGTTTTTTGTGCCTTTTAGCGATCCAGCTTGACGCGGGCAAGCGCAAAAGGGTCTATTGGCCACAGATTCTGGATGAATGGGGAAGCCAATGGTTTGGCTATTAGCATTTGTAGGGGCGCTCATCGGCGCGATTATTGGCGATAAAAGCGAGAGCCTGCTCGGCTTCGCGCTGGGCGGACTCGCCGCTTTCTTCCTATTTAGTCAAAATCAGCTTCGCCGGCAAATCGACGAACTTGAAGGAAAGATTGCCGCATTGCGCAAGCAACGCCCGGCTCCAGAACCGGTCCCGCAAGCAGATTCCAGTCGCCCTTCGGCCCCGGAGCGCGCACCGGAACCGCCACCGATCAGGCCAAGCGCGGATGTCAGCATCCCGACGCCGCCGCCCACCCCAATCGCCGAGCCGCCGCGGGCTATTCCGATGCCCTACCCGGCTCCTGGCACGTCGGGCCCTGCAGGTCGAAAAGAGTCGCCCCGACCAGCCAGCTCAAACGCGATCGAAGACTTTTTCGCTTTGCTTAAATCGTGGCTGTTTGAGGGCAACGTGCCGGTAAAAATCGGTCTGCTGGTACTCATCTTCGGCGCTGGTGCGCTGATTAAGTACGCCACCGATGCGGGCTGGCTCAGCCTGCCAATTGAGTTGCGCCTGGCTGGCATTGCAGTCGCTGCAATCGCAGGGCTCATCTGGGGACTACGCGAAGCCAAAGAGCGCCCCTCGTTCGGATTAAGCATGCAAGGTGGTTCCATCGGTATTTTGTTGATGGTGGTATTTGGTGCTTATCGGATCTGGCAGGTACTTCCGGCGTCCATGGCATTCGTTCTGGTTCTTGTTCTTGTCGCCGGGTCAGCTGTTCTGGCCGTACGCCAGAATTCCTACTGGCTTGCTGCCCTGGGCTTTTTGGGCGGCTATCTGGCGCCGGTGCTGCTTTCGACGGGCAGCGGCAACCACATCGCGCTGTTTAGTTATTACGCCATTTTGAACCTGGCGGTACTCGGCATTGCCATCGTGCGTCCGTGGCGCACGCTTAACCTTCTGGGCTTTGCGTTTACCTTCGGTATCGGCATCGCCTGGGGTCTGCGCTCGTATCACGCAGATTTATTCTGGTCCGTTGAGCCGTTCCTGGTCGGCTTCTATTTAATGTATGTCGTCATTCCGGTGTTGTACGCATTGCGCAATGAAGCACCCAGCGGCAAAGTCGATGGCACCTTGTTGTTCGGCACGCCGATACTGGCCTTTCCCTTACAAGTTGCGCTGTTCGAAAGCGAACGCTATCCGCTCGCCATCTCCGCAATCATCATGGCTGCGCTGTATATCTGCCTGGCATTGTGGGCGCGCAAAGATGTGCGTTTGAAACTACTCGCGCAAACCACGGCGACCTTAGCCTTGGTTTTTTCCACCCTCGCGGTACCTCTGGCTCTGTCCGCGCGCTGGACGTCAGCGGCCTGGGCACTACAAGGCGCGGGGCTGGTTTGGCTGGGACTCAAACAGGACAGTCGACTCACGCGTTACTCGGGCATTTTGCTGCAGTTCCTGGCAGCCGGTGCATATTTCTACAGCATCGACTACCGCTGGGCAGACGATTCGGTCACGCCAATTCTAAATGGCCACACCTTAAATCTAATGCTCCTGAGCGTTGGCGCGTTTCTGGTCAGCTGGTTGTATACGATCCATCGCAGTTCGCGTCACGCAGTTAGCGTGCTATTGCTGAGTATTGGCAGTCTGTGGTGGTACGTCATGGGCTGGCGTGAAGTCGGCCTGCATCTTCAGGACGACTCCTTTGCATTCGGCTTGGCGGGCGTGGCTGCGCTAACCGCGCTCGGATCGATGTTGCTGATGCGACGCATTGGCTGGGATGCTATGCGCTTTGTTTGCGTGAGCGCCCTGCTGCAAGCGCCGATTTTGCTCAGCATTGCTCAGATTATCGAAGACGGCTGGATGTTCAGCAGCATGATGTGGCTGGCCGCGATCTACATTGCAGTTTATGTGGCCGCCATAAAGATGCTCGCTGCGCGCGAATCGCGGCTGCTGGCTACCAGCCATTTGGTGGGATTGGCCAGTTTGATTATCACCGCGACGCTGGCTATCGAGTATCAACTCAGCAAGGGCCTATTCGCCTACGAACAAATGGCTGTGTATCTGGGCGAAGCCTGGCGCGCCACCTTACCTGCGCTTCCGATGTTGATTGCGGCACTGCTCATCTGGCGACGTCCGCACATTATTGCCTGGCCTGTTGCCGCCGCGTTTAATAGCTACCGCCGGTTTGCGTTGGTCGCAATCAGTATCTTTGTCGGAATGTATTGGTTGTCATTGCAGTTCACCGCAGGTAATCCCGAACCCATGCCATTTATTCCGCTGATCAATCCAGTCGAGCTGGTATTGGTGAGTGTCTTGCTGGCGCTGACAATCGCTTTGCGCGAGCGCGATGACGCGTCACGTAATCAGTATGCCGGAATCGTGGCGTTGGCTGCCGCGGCGACGCTGACCATGATGGTCATCCGCGCCTGTCACCAATATCTGGGCTATTCATGGGAGCCGGGCATTCTCAATAAAGATGCGGTCCAGGCGGCATTGAGTATTGTCTGGTCGCTTGCCGGTGTTGCCGCCTGGCTGATCGGTTCACGCCGAAATCAACGCGGCATCTGGATTATCGGCGCGGTACTGCTCGGCATTGTCGCGATTAAACTGCTGCTCATTGATCGTCGATTCCTTGGTGACCTACCGGGCATTCTCTCGTTCCTGGTGTATGGCGGACTGATGGTTCTCGTCGGTCGCTTCGCTCCGATTCCGCCCAAGCGTGAGGTGGCTCAATCTGAGGAAACAAATAGCCATGAATAAAACCATTATTACGCTGATGCTCACACTTTCTATGAGCAGCCTGGTACAGGCTGATGACCGGAGTCGCTACGCTTACGAATTTGATATTCAGCCCAATCCGGGCCAAAGCATGACGGCCATCGACTTTGAAGAACGCGTCTACACGCGGATGCATCGAGACGATTTTCGTGACTTTGCGGTGTTCAATGCCGATGGTGAATCCCTGCCTTCGGGTTTGCTCGCAGCAAAAAGCAAAGTGTTTAAAGCCTACGATCCGGCGGCGTTTATGAGCTTGCCGGATGAGTCGCGGCTAAACACGGCCACTCAGCGGATATTCGTCGAATTGGCAGATAAAGCCGAGCAAGGCACACGGATTTCGATTGTTAATCAAGACGCCGCCCTCGCTGACCAGGGGATGCGTATCTGGTTAATCGACCTGGGACCGCAGCCACGCGAGCCCTTTGATGGCTTGCGCCTGATCACGCCCGACAGCGAGCAATTTCAGCTGCGGGTTAATGTCAGCGGCAGCGACGACTTACAAAGTTGGCAGCGCATCGCCAGTCACCAATCGATTATCCGCCTGCGTCAGGATCAACTGCTTATTGAGCGCACGGAACTGAATTTCGGCTGGCAATCGCAACGCTACTTGCGCGTTGAGACCGTCGGCGAGTCAGAATATCTGCCTGAGGTAAAATCGCTTGAAGTGCGCCGGACCAGAGGCCTTAATGGCGACCGTCAAGTGCACACGATTGAAGTGCCCGGAAAAGGCCTCGACGAAGAACCGGGCGTTTTTGAGTTCGTAGTACCCGGGCCGATACCCGCTCACTCCGTTGAGTTTTTGCTACCCGCTTCGAATACGGTTTATTCGGTAGACATCAGCAGTCGCTCGCGCGCCCAGCCCAAAGACAAAAAAGGCAACTACTACTGGCATAACTATTCGCGTAAATCGGTTTATCAACTGGGTGTAGATGGAACCGACTACAGCTCCGAGCCTATACCGATTGAAACGGATCGACACACGATTTATCGAGTCACGACCATTCCGCAGCAAGACCAAGCACCGAGCCTGCGCTTTAGCTACCGTCCCGATCGCATTGCTTTTGTTGCGCGTGGTGCCGAGCCCTACACCCTGGCCGTCGGTGCGCTTCAAGCCAGTTCGTCAGACTCCTCGATGCAAACCGCGTTGACAGCAATGCGCGCCCTCAATGGCGCCGATTGGGCGCCGCCACTGGTGGGCATTGGTGATGCGCGTGTTGGCAATCCCAGTGCACTACAACCCGAACCAGAACCGTTCAACTGGCGCAGCTTCTTGCTTTGGGCAATCTTGCTGGTCGGCGCTGGCGTGGTCAGCCTCACGGCTGTGAAGATGCTTAGAAAAGATTAAACGCCTAACTAATCCTGTAATGATTGCAGTCGTTTTTTGAGCCGATCCAATCCTAAGTGACTGCCCGAGCCCAGCGAGACACGCGCCTGTAAACTCGCGTTGGCGTCTGCTCCGAAACTAGGCAATGGGCTTTCTGCCGCTTGCTGATAAGCGATACGAAACGGCACGCCGGCCTTGCTCAACTCCATGGCTCGATCGGTGGCAAACATGCCCTCATCGAATGCGGCGTGCATCGCTTGCTCATTCCAATGCAGCTGGTTAATTAAGTCTGGTAATAAGGCCAGTGCGCTCAGCCCCTGACGCACTGCGCGCAGATAAGGACCTTTGGAAAACTGCAGGTCGCGGTGGTAGCCCGATGGCAAGGATAGCAATTGTTCGATCTCGACCCGGGCGCCCGCGATCACGGCATAGCTGGCGCGTAAGAGCTCGATCAAATCCGGGTTGCGTTTGTTCGGCATCAGCGACGAACCGGTCGTATATTTCTGTGGCAGTTTAAGAAAGCCATACTCGGCGGAAACAAACAGACTCAGGTCCCACGCTAATCGACGCACATCCAGCAAGGCCTGCGAAAGGGCCTGCAACACTTGCAATTCAAATTTGCCACGCGAGAGTTGCGCGTAGGTTGCAGCTACCTGCACACGAGAAAAACCCAGTGCCTGAGTGGTGAAGTCCCGGTCCAACTCAA
>CBDUOG010000053.1:0-13488 GCA_965368785.1 uncultured Gammaproteobacteria bacterium
TAGCGGCGACCAACCAATGTGGAAATGCCGGCGATGACTGGGGCGATGATGAAAATCGCTATGGTCACGGTAACGCTGTGATAGAGCATGACGCCTAACAAAAAGATGATCGTTAACGTATCAGTCAAAATTATTTTGATCGCATCAGAGCTGGCTTGAGCGACTTGCTCGGTATCGTAGTTCAGTCGTGAGACCATCACCGGAACCGACTCTTGATCAAAACGCGAGCTGGGTAGCATCATCATTTTTTCCAGCAAGGCGATGCGCAGATCTCTGACCACACTGCGCCCTGCTCTGGCCATGCCGTAATCGGTAACAAAGGTTGCCAGTCCACGGAAGATAAATAGACCGACAATGATTGCCGGCAGTGTCCAGCGCACGTCCGGATTTTTGTTAACAAAGGTTTGATCGATCATTGGCTCCATTAAGTGCGCAAATGCACCGGCTGCAGCAGCTTCGATAAACATTCCGACGACAGCCAGGCCTAACAGGTCCTTGTACTTACCCGCGTAGCTGAGTAATCGTCGGTAGGTTTTCCATGGGCTGGGCGCTTTGACGTCGCTCATTGGTTTTGTTCCGGCGTAGTGGCAATTGACAGGCGGTTAAACCCGAGTTGTCCCAAAGCATCCATGACGGTGACTACCGCCTGATGTGAGGCCCGGCCGTCGGCACGTAAGACGACGCGCCGACTGGTGTCATCGCCTGCCAGACGAATAATCGCTTCTTTTAACGACGCAACATCGGTTTGCAGAACTTCATTATTGTTTACGAAGTAGGCACCGCTGTTGTCGATCAGGATGACGATGGGCTCATCGTTTTGTGCTTCAGACTCGCTTTGCGCTTGAGGCAAGGTCAGTTTGATGGCCGTACGCACGTCAAAGGTTGTCGTGACAACCAAAAACACGATGACGCAGAAGACCACGTCAATCAGCGATACGAGGCTGATTTCAGGTTCTTCTATCTGGCGGGAAGACAAACGCATGGTTATTTTCCTGAATGCCCTGAACTATGTACTTCTTCAATAATGTCGAGTAGCTGCATGGCCTGCTTTTCCATCTCGACCACGTATTCAGCAACACGACCCTTGAAGTATCTGTAGAAAACCAGCGCAGGGATTGCAACACAAAGACCGGCGGCAGTGGATATCAAGGCCTGGCCAATACCACCAGCCAGCTGGTTCGCATCGCCAACGCCGGTATCCAGGACGTCCATAAACATGGCGATCATGCCGAACACGGTCCCCAGAAGGCCAAGCAAAGGGCTGACCGCTGCGATCGTACCCAGCGCGTTGAGAAATCGCTCCAGTTCATGCAGCACGTGTCTGCCCACATCTTCGACCCGCTCTTTAACGATCTCACGCGGGCGATTGCGAACTTCCAACGCTGCGGCCAGCAAACGCCCCATCGGCGAATTGGCTCTCAGCATGTCGATATGCTTCGGATCCAGTTGTTTGTTCCGGGCCCAGCTTTGAACTTCATCCCCTAACCCGGCCGGTGCGACATCTTTTTGTCGCAAGCTCCAAAATCGTTCAACGATGATTCCAATCGCTACTACCGCTAATAGCAAGATAGGCACCATGACCCATCCGCCTGCGTAAACCAGCTCTTCCACCGAAAACCTCTTTGTTTAGATGTCGCCAAGTCTAAGGATAGCCGACTCCGAGCTCTTGTCCTAAATCTGGTGCAATTAGTCCCTGCCAGGCGGCTCGCGCCACCAGCGAGCACGCTGCTGACGGGCCGAGCGCAAGGTGGGTGCACGATCGGCTTTGAACGATAAGCTCAGTCCGCCAGATTGCGCGGTCTCCAGCCAATCCGCCCCGCCGGCTTGCCAGCGCTCGCGAACATCAGCTCGCGGATGGCCGAAGCGATTGCTGTGGCCGGCGGTCGCCACGGCCCACCGCGGGGAAACTGCGTCAATGAATTCAGGACTTGAGGAACCCGCACTGCCGTGATGCGGAACTAGAACCAAATCTGACACCAACCCATGCCGGTTCTGGCGGACCAGGCGCGCCTCAACGGCTCGGCCGATGTCCCCGGGAATAAGCACGCTACCTGCCGTCGAGCTAATTCGCAAAACACAGCTGCTGTCATTGCCCATGTAGGGAAAGAAGAGTGCTGGATGGAGAAAACGGAAGCTGACCCCATCATGCTGCCACTGGGTTGAATCGTTGCACACTGCATCACGGATCAACTTCGATTCCGGTGCCGCAAGCACCAATGCACCATCAAAGCGCTCGCGTACCGCCTGCATACCTCCGGCATGATCATTGTCGTCATGGCTGATAATGAGCCGTGTTACACGCTCGCCATCAGCTAATAATGCTGGGATAACAACCGCCCGGCCAGCATCAAATCCCTGATGCACTGCCGCTCCGGCGTCGTAGACTAGCGTGTGTTCACGTGTGCGCACCACTACAGCCAGGCCCTGCCCTACATCCAATATTTCAACATCAAATTCTGAGTGGACTGGCCGTTGATCTGCCGGCCAGATCAACGGCAGAAACAACAACGGTAGCAGCGCCTTATGTGCCCGTTGCACCGGTAGCAACAGCACAGTGCTGGCCGCCAGCGCGCACAGTACAAGCCCTAAGGAGGTCGGCGAGCCGTGCAGTGACAGCGCCACATAATCTGCCAGGATATTGAGGGCGCTCATTACGGATTGCATGATTGCGCCGGATGCGGCCCAAATTAGCGCTGCCGCCGATGCGCTGAGTGTCGATACACACAATCCCAACATGCTTAGCGGAATAACAATGAGTGTGACGATCGGAATAACGATCAGATTAATCAATGGACTAAGCAATGAAAGCTCTGCAAAGAACCACAAAGTCAGTGGCCCCAACAACAATAAGATAATCCATTGCGCTTTGAGCCACTGCCAAAGCATCGAAGACAGTCCGGCTCTAGGCATCATCCATATCAAGCAAGCGACGCCGCCGAAACTCAGCCAGAAACCCGGGGCCAGCACACTCAACGGATCGGCAAGCAATACGGCTATTAACGCCAGGCTCAATATCTGTAGGCCCGAGCTCCGGCGCCTGGAAAGAATCGTCAACAGCACCACAGCAATCATAATCAAGCTGCGCACGGTCGGTAGCGAAAAACCGGCCAAGGCCGCATAGACCACTGCAAAAGCGAGCGCGATGAGAGACTGCGCCTGAACCCGGGGAAGACGCAGACCGAGTCCCGGGCAGGCGAAATAAATTATCCGCGCAATCAATACGCCGGCCAGCGCCATCATGCCCACGTGAAACCCTGAAATGGCGAAAAGATGCGTTAGCCCGGAAGCACGCAGTAAATTCCAATCACTGTCGGTCATATCGCGTGTATCACCAATGACCAGCGCTTTGACAAACCGTTTTCCAGGATTTGGTGCAATCGTGTCAATGTGCTTTGACAGTTGCGTACGTAAACGATTAAGCGTGTTTTTATCAGCCAGCTGCTCTTGCACCTCACGCACATATCCGCTGCCATCAATGCCTTGATGAATGGCCGAGAGCTCAGCATCCAATCCATTAAAATTGAGTAGGCCTCGGGGTCGTTTCAGACGAGCGCTAAAGCGCCAGCAGCTTCCCGCATAGAGATTGACGGCTTCTGACGAAAACCAGCGCAATCGGACCGTCTTCCCGAGCAACTCCTGCGTTTGTGCTGCCTGCGTGATAGTGAACAGGAATGAGGTTGAACGATCTTGATGGCGCGGCAGATCGAGTACACATCCGGCAATCTCGTGGTCGATCGGGTCGACCGTGAATGCCGATCGGTCGTGCATTGCGGCGTTGGCGTGCCAGGCAGACCAGGCGAATCCGAATAGGCACGCTCCAATCAGAAGCTGTCTGCCATTACCGAAAATCCATACCACTGCAGCCACACAAGCTGCCAGTGCACACAAAAGGGCAACGGGCAGATAACTCAGGCCGTGCATTGCGCAGATGCCCAGCAGCATACACGCGGCACTGGCTGGTGAAGCTCTTGCTGGCGGGGATCCTTCCCCTGCCTCGGACATTACTAGACTGTGATCGGCTGGTAAGGCCGCAGCCGCCCTTCAAATAGCTCTAAACAACGATCCAGCTTTTTCGCTAAACGAATATCGTGCGTCACCAGAATCAACGCCGTGCCCTGCTCCTTGTTGAGCTCGAGCAAAAGCGAAAAAACGGTTTGCGCGGTGCGGTCGTCCAGATTGCCGGTCGGCTCGTCACCGAGTACGCAGCTGGGCTTGGTGACCAAGGCCCGCGCTACGGCGGCGCGTTGCCGCTCACCTCCGGACATTTCGCCGGGTTTGTGGGCGAGGCGCTCAGACAAGCCTACCCTATGCAGCAGCGCACTGGCGGCTGTACGTGCATTTGCCACAGATTCACCGCGAATAAGCAACGGCATCATGACGTTTTCTAGCGCGCTGAACTCCGGTAGCAGATGATGGAACTGATAGATAAAGCCCATGTGTCTGTTGCGCAAATGACCACGCTGGGTATCCGACAAATCAAATAGCGACTGTCCTAAAACCCGAACATCACCTTGACTAGGCTGATCGAGCCCACCGAGCAAATGCAGCAAGGTGCTCTTGCCAGCGCCTGATGCACCAACGATCGCTACGGTTTCGCCCCTGGAAACTTCGAGGTCGAGGCCCGAGAAAACCGGTGTCCTGAGCTCACCTTCTATATAAACTTTTTCCAGATTTCGGCACTCAATAATTGCACTCATAATTATTCATACCTCAATGCCGCAGCCGGATCGACCCGCGAAGCACGCCACGCGGGATAAATAGTTGCAAGAAAACTAAGCACCAGTGAAATGACCGTAACGATCAAAACATCTTCTGTTTCAATGCGTGTTGGCACGCCGGAGATGTAGTACACATCCGCGGGCATCAACTCGGAGCCGGTAAGTTTCTCAATAAATGAGACAACCGAAGATAGATTCAAGGACAGCGTTATCCCACTGATTACGCCCAACAGCGTGCCGATCAGCCCAATCACGGAGCCCTGCACCATGAACACTTTCATGATTTCACCGGGAGACATCCCTAACGTCCGCAGTATGGCTATATCTGCTTGCTTGTCTTGAACCAGCATGACCAGCGAGGAAATTAAGTTAAAGCTCGCGATAGCTACGACGAGCGATAACAGGATGAGCAACATGGTTTTCTCGAGCTTGAGCGCACTGAAGAAATTCTGATTCTCGCGCATCCAGTCGCTGGTATAGCTATCGGCTGGCACCTTCATCATCAGCTCGTCAGTAAACTCACGCGCCTGCCATAGATCCTTCAGCTTCACCCGAACTCCGGTAACCCGTCCTGGAGTGCGCAGCACCTTTTGCGCGTCTAGCATGTGTACAACGGCCAAACCGGAATCCGCAAACTCCACGCCCATCGAGAAAATGCCGACCACCTTGAACCGCTTCAGCTGAGGCAGCGCGCCGATTGGTGAAGCGCTGAATTCAGCCACATATAGCGTGACTGAATCGCCGACGTTCACGCCTAGTTTCATCGCCAATTGCGCACCCAGCACAATATTGAATTTGCCAGCTTGCAGCTGATCCATTGAGCCGACAATCATTCGCTCATGCAGCTCAGAAATGCCCGATTCTTTTTCCGGTAGTACGCCGCGAACCATCGCGCCCTGACTGCGGCGAGCAGACAGCATGGCTTCGCGCTCGATAAAAGGTGCAGCGGCCAATGCCCGCGGGTCGGCCTCGGCCAGGCCTGCCAGCGATTGCCACTCGCGTGACGATTCATCGCCAGCGTAAACGGTTGCATGCGACACGGAACCCAGCATTCGCTCCCGAATCGTTTCCTGGAAACCAGTCATCACGGCCAATGTCGTAATCAGAACGGTTACGCCAATAACGATGCCTAAAATGGAGGCTACCGAAATAAACGAAAATCGGTTACGGCGACGCGCTCTTAAATAGCGCAATCCGATCGCCAAACTGAGGTTCTGCAGCATAAATTCCCTAAAGCATTAGTCACGGGTGAAAACGCGATTTAACAAAAATAAGCGTTGACGCTGAATTGGGTTTAGTTGATCAAACCACCAAAGCACACGATGTTTTTGACCCGAAGCAAGCGTCATAATAACGCCTACCAGTATGCCTCGCTCGATTACCTGCAGGTCAATTACGCTTGCCGCCGTGCTGCGATTGATAATCAAACTTGCCTGGTCGCGATGGCATGCCAACACCAGCGGCAGGCTTTGCCAATAGGTAGATGCCTGAAAGCAGCCCCAACCCATCGCGCCGGCACTCAGACATAGCTTCCAACCCGATGGTAGGCGACTCGCAAAAACACAGTAGACCGCCGCCACGCTTAACAGTAATAGAAGAATCAGGCAGGCACGCGAGGGATGCCATTCAAGGCGGAAGCTCAAGTAATTTTTCGACGAATTGGGCAAGCTGCGCATCCTCCGGGCGTTCCCGGCTCATACACCACCGCCATAACTTATCGTCTTCGGTTTCCAGTAGCTGTAAGAAAAGCTCGCGTTCCATTGTAGATGCAGATCGCCAGCGCCTATCCAAATAGCGCTCCATCAGCTGGTCCAGCTCACGCATGCCACGTCGGCACCGCCAGCGCAGTTTTCGCACCAGCGCCTCTTCGTCTAGGGCACTAATGGGCCACCCACAAAAGAAAGCCGAAACGCACCCACATCGCCCACAGCATTAAGCTTGACAACACGTACAGAGCAAACCGGTGCATCACCTTGTTGTAGCTCAGGTGCACGCCGCTATGCGCAAAACGCAGAGCGACGAAGCCCCATGCCAGTGCCTGCAGGTAGGCATCGTTTATGCCAACGGCAATAGATATCGCCACCAGGGCGTAAAACAGCACGGGCAGTTCAAACAGGTTTTGGAAATTATCGGCTGCGCGACTATCTTTGAGTCGGTCGATGGCGCCCTGGCGCGTGGCAACCGCCTGTGGATGAATTCGTTCGCGTGTCATCTGCGTAAAGCGTTCAAAGTACATGCGCAGCCAAACCACAATGACGATCAGCACCATGGCAAAAACCGGCAGCATTAACGGATGAACGCTATTCATATTCACACTCCGCGACGTTGCAGAATCAATTTTTTGATTTCACCGATTGCCTTGGCCGGGTTGAGGCCCTTCGGGCAAGTTCGTGCACAGTTCATGATGGTATGGCAACGATACAGTTTGAACGGATCTTCAAGCTCGTCCAGACGGGTTCCGGTGTCCTCATCACGTGAGTCGATAATCCAGCGATAAGCCTGCAATAAAATGGCCGGGCCCAAATAGCGGTCGCCATTCCACCAGTAGCTCGGGCAGCTCGTTGAGCAGCACGCGCACAGAATGCACTCGTACAGCCCGTCAAGCTGCTTACGGTCCTCAGGCGACTGCAAGCGTTCGCTTGAAGCCGGCGCGGCGCTTTGAGTACGAATCCAGGGCTTGATCGATGCGTATTGTGCGTAGAAATGGGTTAGGTCGGGCACCAGGTCCTTCACCACCGGCATGTGCGGTAACGGATAAATAGGTACTTCGCTTTTACCGCAGTCAGAAATTGCTTTGGTGCACGCCAGGGTGTTGGTGCCATCAATATTCATTGCGCAGGAACCACAAATACCTTCGCGGCAGGATCGCCGGAATGTCAGCGTCGGATCCATTTCATTTTTGATCTTGATCAGCGCATCGAGCACCATCGGACCACAGGTATCCATATCGACATCGTAGGTATCGACCTGTGGATTCTTGCCGTCGTCCGGATTCCAGCGATAGACCTTAAAGCTGCGTGTGTTCTTGCTGCCCTTGGGCGCAGCGAAGTGACGACCTTTACTGATCTTTGAATTTTTCGGGAGGGTAAACTCAGCCATATCTGCCTCAGTTCCAGTAGTCGTCTAGTAAACGCGTTTCTTCGGCGGGATCGATTCCACCGCATCAGACAGGGTGTTCATATGCACCGGACGATAATCGATCCGGGTGTTGCCCTTCTCGTCGATCCAGCACAAGGTGTGCTTATGCCAATTCACATCATCGCGATCTTGATAATCTTCGCGGGCATGCGCACCACGAGACTCCTTGCGATTTTCCGCAGAGTTCATGGTGACCACCGCCTGGCCCAGCAAGTTCTGCAGTTCTAAGGTTTCAATCAAATCGGAGTTCCATACCAGAGAACGATCAGAGACCCGCACATCTTCAAAGCGCTTAAAGCACTCGGCAATTTTGTCTACACCCTCTTTCAGGGTTTCGCCAGTACGGAATACCGCCGCGTGATTCTGCATCACTTTCTGCATGTTCAAACGCACATCAGCTGTTGAACTGCCGCCGTTGGCATTGCGCAGGCGATCCAGATTGCTGAGCGATTTCTCGCAGGCGTCGGCCGCTAAGCGCTTGTGTGGCTGTCCGGGCTTAATCGTGTCGGCGCAACGGATCGCGACTGCCCGACCAAATACGACCAGATCCAGCAGCGAGTTAGAGCCAAGTCGATTCGCGCCGTGCACCGACACGCAGGCCGCTTCACCGATCGAATACAGGCCTTGGACCACCGAATCCGGATTGCCATTTTTCAAGGTGACTACTTCGCCGTGGTAGTTGGTTTGCAGGCCGCCCATGTTGTAGTGCACGGTTGGCAGCACCGGAATCGGTTGCTTGGTCACGTCGACACCCGCAAAAATCTTGGCGGTTTCCGAAATGCCCGGCAGGCGCTCATGGATAACGTTAGGATCCAGATGGGTCAGATCCAAATGGATGTGATCTTTCTCTGCACCGACACCGCGACCCTCGCGAATCTCGATCGTCATTGAGCGGCTTACCATGTCACGCGGCGCCAGATCTTTCACGCTCGGTGCGTATCGTTCCATAAAGCGTTCACCCTGCGCATTACGCAAAATGCCGCCTTCACCGCATACGCCTTCGGTAATTAAACAGCCGGCACCATAAATTCCGGTCGGGTGGAATTGGACGAACTCCATATCCTGCAACGGCAGGCCCGCACGCAATGCCATACCGCCACCGTCACCGGTGCAGGTGTGTGCTGAGGTCGCTGAGAAGTAGGCACGGCCATAACCACCGGTCGCCAGCACAACGCCATGCGCGCGGAACAGATGCAGGGTGCCCTCGGACAGGTCGAGCGCGAGCACGCCACGGCACACGCCCTCTTCATCCATAATCAGGTCGAGGGCGAAGTATTCAACGAAAAACGTGGCGTCATGTTTTAGCGACTGCTGATAAAGCGTATGCAAAATCGCATGGCCGGTACGATCGGCTGCAGCACAGGTGCGCTGTGCCGGCGGACCTTCGCCATACTTGGTGGTCATGCCACCAAACGGGCGCTGATAAATCTTGCCTTCTTCGGTACGTGAAAACGGAACGCCGTAATGTTCGAGCTCGATAATCGCCGGGATCGCTTCGCGACACATGTACTCAATAGCGTCCTGGTCACCCAACCAGTCCGAGCCTTTGACCGTATCGTAAAAGTGATAGCGCCAATCATCCTCACCCATGTTGCCCAGTGCCGCAGAAATGCCGCCCTGAGCTGCTACGGTATGCGATCGAGTCGGAAAGACTTTGGTGATGCAGGCGGTCTTCAGGCCTTTGGCGGCGACACCAAAGGTTGCTCGTAGGCCCGCGCCACCAGCGCCGACAACTACGACGTCATATTGGTGCTCTGTAATCTTGTATGCGTTACTCATGCTGTTCTCACGCTGAAAATACGATGCGGCCGATCGCTAGGATCGAGGCCAAAGCGGCTAAGCCGAAAATGAGGATCACGCTGATTTGCAAGGTGAACTCCAACCAAACCGTATGCACATAGTCTTCAATAACCACTTGCAGGCCCAGTCGTGCGTGCCAGAACATGCTGAGCAGGAAGGCCAGCAATAAGGCCGCATTGAGCGGGTTAGCAATGTCTGCGCGAATATCGATGTATTCCATGCCGCTCCAGGCAATCATCTGCAGCAGAACCCACGGCACCAGCAAAGCCAGAATGATCGAGGTCAGGCGCTGTTGCCACCAATGACCTGAGCCGGAACGTGCCGGACCCAGACCTCTAGCGTGCGCTACGGGATGTCTCATTGAAGTCATGCCAAACCTCCGGCAAATATCAGGCTGCACAGCCAGAATGTCAGAACCGCGCTCAGGCCGAGAACAACATAACCGGTGGCATATGCGGTGGGAATTTCATAACCCCAGCCGGCGTCCCATAACAGATGACGGATGCCATTGAGAAAGTGGTAAATCAGGGAAAAACAGAAAGCTGCCAGAATCAATTTCCCCGCCAGGCTGTTGCCCAGGGCGGTAATGGCCTCGAAATTTTCTGCGCCTGCTGCGATGGCGCACAGCCAGATGGCAAAAAGCAGCGCGCCGAAGGAATTGAATACGCCCGTGGCTCGATGCACGATGGACATCATGCTGGTTAGCTGTGGTTTGTATACCTGCAAATGCGGGGACAGCGGTCGTTTATGCGTGGCCATAGGCTGCGCTCTCTTTATTAATTAAGGGGAGTTCGGATCAGAAATCGATACAGCGGCCATTTTTTTCCCAATCTCCATAGCGGGTAGGCTCCGGACCATCGCGACCATTGATCTCCTTGGATCGCACGGTTTTGCCTTGCTCGACGTCATTTTGCCCGTCTGCAGGCTCGCTCAGAGCTTCAGGCGCGTCATCGGAGTGTGGGTACTGTTCGTTCACGGGTAGAATGTTAAGTCCCCGCCCCATTCCAATCAAGACATTGACACATATCCAATCTGCTCCTGTGCTGCTGGAAAGCGCTTCGATTGTCGAGGTCGGCGGTCCAGACAGCCTTAAATTTTTACAGTCACAGTTTATGAATGACGTGTCGGCGCTATGTGATGGCGGCTGGCAATGGAGCGGCTGGCTTAATCCTAAAGGCCGTCTGCAGGCCTTGTTCATCCTATATCGCCTGAGCGCAGAGCACTATTTGATCGTGTTGATTGACCATGATCCTGAGCAGTTTTGCGCTGGTCTGAAACGCTTTGTATTTCGTAGCAAAGTAAGCATTAATCATGACACCCACTTAGCTTGGGCAACATTTGACGTCGAAGAGGCCAATGCACCTGAAGCGCATGTCGCTGCAATCGACCTATCGAATTCGAAGCAAGCACGAATGATTTATGTCCAAAGGGGCCCTAAAATGAGCGGCACCACGCAAGATGCAGCGATGATTGCGCGCTGGTATGAATCGGATATGCGTGCCGGCATTCCACGACTTTCTACTCAGCAGCAGGAAAGCTGGACGCCACAAATGCTCTCGCTGGAGCGACTGAATGCCTACAGCGTTAAAAAAGGCTGTTACCCCGGTCAGGAAGTTATTGCACGAACCCATTTTCTGGGTCAATCCAAGCGCCAGTTGATCCTGCTTGAATGCGCCGCAGGCGGCCTGCATGCGTCTCAAAAAATAAACGTCCCCGCCGACGACAGTGATTTGAGTGAGGTGGGCACGATTATTTGTGTCGGCCAAAAAGGTGACTTAGCTCTGGCTGTCAGCAGTGATAGCGGCGCAGAAGAATTTATTGCCGACCACCTTATATGCGAGAAAGTGCCGTTCGATTCCTAATTCCAAGCCCGAGTGAATCAGGCGATCGACAAGGCAGCCTCAACGATTTGCTGCTCGGAAGGCAATACCAGCAACGCAGCGCCAGCCAACGGTGTGAAGGTATCGGCACCGCACACCCGTTTTAACGCTTTCGCGCCAAAGCCAGCCTCATGGATTGCGGTAATTACGCCCTCACCGACACCCGCGCTTTTTCGGCCCTCATCAACAATTACAATGCGCTTAGCATGGACCACTTGAGCCGCAATGAACTGTGCGTTGAGCGGTTGCAGCCAACGCAGATCGACCACACGAACCTTCCATTTTTTGTGTTTGCTTAACTCTTTAGCAGCACGCAGGCTCATCGGCACACCATTGCCAAAGCTGATGATAACCAGATCATCACCCTCGCCGTATACCCTGCCCTCGCCGATTTTCATCGCTGATCCCGGCGCGGGGTACTGTGTGAGCCAAGCATTGTCACCCGGCTCGTACAGGTCCTTTGTCATATACAAGGCGATCGGTTCGAGGAAAGCACACACGCGACCATCCACCTTGGCGGCGGCCATCAGTGTGCGGAGCATTTCTACCGCATCATCACCGCGGCTGGGACAGCCGACGATAAGACCCGGAATATCGCGCAGGGCGGTTATTGAGTTGTCATTGTGAAAGTGACCGCCAAAGCCTTTCTGATAACCCAAAGACGCAACGCGCATCAACATCGGGTTGCGGTACTGGCCATTGCTGAAAAATTGCAGGGAGCACGCCTCACCACGAATCTGGTCACAGGCATTGTGGAAATAAGCCAGGTACTGAATTTCCGGAATCGGCAGCATACCCATATTGGCGTAGCCCTGCGCCATGCCCAGAATCATCGTCTCATCAAGCAATGTATTAAACACCCGGCGAGTACCGATGGCCTTTTGCAGGCCCTTGGTCACGGTGTACACGCCACCTTTTAATGCAACGTCCTCACCAAACAATAAGCTTTCCGGATATTTCGCCATCAGCTCATGCAAGGCCTGATTAATTTGCACGGCTAAGTGTTTGGCCGGTTGTTTTTCAGGAAGCCTGGCTTCGCTGCCATGCACACGCAGTCGGTGTTCTTCAAAATCCGTGCGACATGCCTCGGTGTGAACCGTATCTTCATGCAGCGGTGCCAGCGGTGCCATGATCTCTTGCAGTGTTTCGATCTTCGGGCGCTTATCGGCAATTTCAGCTGCGGCAAAACACCGCGCGCGAAAACTCTCGTAGTGCGCCAGCAACGCTTCTTTGTCGAACAGGCCATGCTTAAGCGCGTGATGCGCTGATTGCAGCAATGGATCCATCGCTTCAACTGCACACAACTCATCAATGGCACGCCACTCGATTTCAAAATCGGTACCCGCATGCCCCATCAGACGCGCTGTGCGCAGATGCAAGAAGGTCGGTCGGCGCGTACGGCGGCAGTGGTTTACCGCGGCTTGTACCTGGGCGTAACCCTGATCCAGATTCAGGCCATCAGCGTAGAAATAGTCCAAACCCGGTCGGTTCTGGAAGGAATTCGCAATCCAGCCTGTCGGGGTTTTTACCGAAATGCCAATACCGTTGTCCTCACACACAAACAGCACCGGAGCAGGTAGTCCCTGATAAGCGGTCCACTGCGCACAATTGAACGAAGTCTGTGCGGTCGCATGGTTCGCCGATGCGTCGCCAAAAGAGCATAGAACAATAGAGTCATCGGGTATCGGCAAGGCATGGCCGATGCGCTTGGAATGAGCGATGGCCACAGCGGTACCGAGCGCTTTAGGCAAATGACTGGCGATTGTCGAGGTCTGCGGCAAAACCCATAGCGGTTTACTGCCCCACACCTTATGCCGGCCGCCTGAAATTGGGTCTTCCTTGCTGGCTGCAAACGACAGCGCCGAATCCATGATCGGATCCATCCCCGGCAATTTACGAAAACGCTCGGCCATTAATGCGCCGGAACGATAATGCAAAAACGCCGGATCGGT
>CBDUOG010000054.1:0-13466 GCA_965368785.1 uncultured Gammaproteobacteria bacterium
CAAGTATGCCGATAAGTTTTCCGCACCATTACGAATGGATTGGAACATCGGGTATTCCCAGAAGCCGCAGGCGCGACCGCGGTTAAAGGTTGTTGCGCCCGACGTGCCGGTAAAGGTGTATGGCTCATACCAACTGAATTGCGGGCAGACCGTATCGGCGTTGAAGCCGTAATAGGGCTGCGTGCCCACCGGGCTGATTGTCGAGCCTGGGCCGGTTAACGCCTGTATGTACAAGCCGGTAATCGGGGTTCGCAGGGCCGGGTTCGGGTTATCGCGGTAGGAGTCCATAAATTCGCGTTCTTGCGCATAGATGGTTCCGCGATCGAAATATTGCATCGTGTAGGTCAGATTCCAATTGTCACCGGTCTTGCCGCCGGCCCACTGGATGTCATAGGTTTCCGCCCCACCTTCGGTCGGTGCGCCCATTTTTACAGTGAGCTGATCACCTTCAAAATGGGTACGCATAACGATGTTGACTACGCCGGCGACTGCGTCTGAACCATAAATCGCCGAGGCACCACCGGACAGGATTTCGATGCGTTCGACTGCACCTGAGGGAATATTGCCAATATTGACGAAGTTGCTTTGGCCGTTATACGGCAGCGGATAATCGGCCGCGCGGCGTCCATTGATCAGCACCAAAGTGTAGGCTGGGCCGAGGCCGCGAAAGTTCAATACTTGCGCGTTGGGCGTAAAGCCGTTTTGGAATAAGTCGTTCTGAACGCTGGTCGACTGCATCGTTAGGCTATTGAGCACGTCATAGACCGTGACATGTCCCTGAGCATCGATCTGTTCGCGGCTAATGATGGTGACTGGCGATGGACCTTCTTGCTGGGCGCGAGCAATACGCGAGCCGACCACTTGAACGCGATCGATTTCGGTGATTTGCGCTTCTTTCGACTTATCTTGTTCTTTTTCTTCGGCATCTTGCGCAAATGCTGCGCTCGTCGCTCCCAAGCTCAGCGCAATCGCCAAGGCTTTCGCCAAAGCATTCCGCTGGTACAACGAATATGACTTATTTGACATCTATCTTTCCCCAAGAAATTTAAGTCCGGCACCTGCCGGAATGGCGAAATTAACAGTCTGTTAACACTTCCGCTACAGTTTTTTCGAGTTTGAGACAAATATTTTTATTTCGTTAAACCAGTGTTCCTGACGCTGGCTACTTCGGCCCACTCTGAGCTACACTCAAATGCGCGAAGTTTGCATTTATTGGATTTGTAAGTGATTGATAAAAAACAGGTTTTACAATTGGTTTCGGAGCTCGTCGATCCCTTGTCCGGGGCTCCGCTGGGGCTTGATGCGGTGCGCGGGGTCGGAGTGGATGGCAATCGAGTTTTGCTCGAAATTGAGCTGCCCTATGCCTGCAAGGCCCATATTGCACTGCAAAATGCGCTAAATGAGGCGCTAAGCCGTGTACAGCCTGACGTTGAGTTACAAATCAACCTGAATTCGCGGGTTCTAGAACATCGGGTTCAGAAAGGCCTGACCCCTTTGCCAGGCGTCAAGAACATTATTGCGGTTGCCAGCGGTAAGGGCGGAGTAGGTAAATCAACGACGGCGGTCAATTTCGCGCTGGCCTTGCAGGCCGAGGGTGCACGTGTAGGCGTTTTGGATGCGGACATCCACGGCCCGAGCATTCCGATGATGTTGGGTTTAAAAGGGCAGCCGGAAAGCGTCGATGGCAAACACGTGGAGCCTAAAATCGGCCATGGCATTCAGGCGATCTCAATCGGCCTGTTTCTGGGCGAGGATCAGCCGGCGATTTGGCGCGGCCCGATGACCACCCAGTACCTACAGCAACTGCTGACTACCACATTATGGAAGGATCTGGACTATCTGATTATCGACTTGCCACCGGGAACCGGCGACATCCAGTTGACCCTGGCCCAACGCATCCCGGTCTCGGCGGCCTTAATTGTTACCACGCCTCAGGACATCGCTTTGTTGGATGCACGGCGGGCGCTCAAAATGTTTGAAAAAGTGGACGTGCCGGTATTAGGGATCGTGGAAAATATGGCGCTGCATACCTGCAGCCAATGCGGACATCAGGAGCATATATTTGGTGCCGGTGGTGGAGCGGCGATGGCCGAGCAGTACGGCGTACCCTTACTGGGCTCCTTGCCATTGAGTCTGGATATCCGGCAGCTGGCCGATAGCGGCACGCCCAGTGTTGCGGCAGACCCCGAATCAGAGATATCGCTGATTTATCGCCAAATTGCGCGCAAGGCAGCAGCGCTGCTGAGTGTGCAGGCGCGTAATAAGCACATCAGTTTTCCAAGCATTAATATCGTGAGTTCTTAGCCGGACGGCAGGCCGGACGTCGCCTGAGGCATTTGTGCGCGCTCGCGACAGCTAAGCGAGATTGCCAACTCGCTCTGATGTCGGCACCGAGTTAGAATGACGCACTTTGAAAAACTGGGACGACAATGAGTATTAAGAGTGATCGTTGGATTCGGCGCATGTCTGAGCGCATGTCCGGGCAGCACGGCATGATTGAACCGTTTGAGCCGAATCAGGTGAAGCACGTCGACGGTCAACGTATCGTCTCCTATGGCACATCAAGCTACGGCTACGATGTGCGCTGCTCGCGCGAGTTCAAGATTTTCACCAATATCAACTCGACCATTGTCGATCCGAAAGACTTCGATTCGCGCAATTTTGTCGACCTTGAATCGGACGTGTGCATTATTCCGCCCAACAGTTTTGCCTTGGCGCGGACCGTCGAATATTTCCGTATTCCGCGAAATGTTCTGGTGGTTTGCTTAGGTAAGAGCACCTATGCGCGCTGCGGCATCATCGTCAATGTCACTCCGTTAGAGCCCGAGTGGGAAGGGCATGTGACGTTGGAATTCAGCAACACCACGCCTTTGCCGGCGAAAATTTACGCCAACGAGGGCGTAGCGCAAATGTTGTTTTATGAGTCTGATGAAGCCTGTGAAACCAGCTACAAGGATCGTGGCGGCAAGTATCAGGGCCAGGTCGGAGTCACCCTACCAAAAACCTGAATCAAGTCTCGGGCGTCCACGACCAGTCTTGCACGCTTTCCAATAGCGACTGCAGCTGAGCGTGGGTGTACGACTCAGGCTGACCAAAGTTCCATACCGGCTTCGGCCAGGCTGCATCATCGTGCTGACGCCCGATGATGTGCACATGCAGTTGTGATACAACATTTCCCAACGCGGCGATGTTCAACTTTTCAACCTGTGGGAATAGTCCGCGAAGGCCGGTCGAAACCAGATTGATTTCGGCCAGCAACAGGCGCTGATCGTTGCCGCTGAGGTCAGTGATTTCACGCATTGCCGGTTTTCTCGGGATTAGTAAAAACCACGGAAACCGGCGGTCGTTGAATAGTCGCAGCTGTGAGAGCGGACCATCGCCGCAGAATACGGAGTCGCGTGCGAGGCGATCATCCAGCACAAAAGACTTCATCGCAGATGATGCTCCAGAAAGCTCATCGTGTGCTGTAGCGCCGAGCGGGCGCTTTCGGCGTCAAAGTCGGCACGTTGATCACAGTTAAACCCGTGCCCCGCAGGCCAGAGTTCAATCTGCGCACCGGCCAGTTCATCGCGGTGCTTCTGCACATCCTCGGGTGGAATCAGCGGGTCGTTTTCGCCGAAATGAAAGAGCATGGGCGCCTGCGGACGTTCATGTAAAAACGGAACGGTGCGACCCCCGTAGTAGCTCACGGAAGGAAGGCCCAGACGCGTATTGGCCAAAAATGCGACGGTACCACCCCAGCAGAAGCCAACCGCGGCCACTTTGCCGTGCTCGCATTCGAGCCGGAGTTCCTCTGCCGCGGCCTCCACACCCTCCAGCGCTCGATCAAACCCGAGCCGCTCGACCAGCTCCCGGCCTTTTTCGACCCCGGCTTCGTCGTAATCGAGTTCCACGCCATGCTCAAGGGAATCGAACAAACAAGGGGCGATCGCCGCATGGCCGTGCGCCGCATATTGCTCGACGATATGCCGGATGTGGCTATTGACTCCGAAAATCTCCTGGATGATGACTACCGCGCCTCGCGGGGTCACATGAGGATCTGCGCGCCATGCGTTGATGCGTCCACGGCGAGTTGCTAATGAGACCAATCGGCTCATGGTCGGTGGTTCCTCCCTGTCGGATTAGCGTTCAGCGCTATAATACGGCGCTATTCTTACAAGTTGCCAATTCCGATGTCATTAGCCAATCCCAAAGTTGGATTCGTCAGCCTAGGTTGTCCAAAGGCCCTGGTTGATTCTGAGCGAATCCTCACCCAGCTCAAGGTGGAGGGTTACGACATCGTGCCGACCTATCAAGGCGCTGATTTGGTGGTTGTAAACACCTGTGGCTTTATTGAGTCGGCGGTGGCTGAGTCGCTGGACGCAATTGGCGAGGCGATCAACGAGAACGGCAAGGTGATTGTCACCGGCTGCCTGGGCAAGCGACCGGAGGATATTCTCAAGGTGCACCCCGGCGTGCTGTCGATCTCCGGGCCTCAAGACTACAAATCGGTAATGACCGCTGTGCATCATGCGCTGCCGCCCAAGCACGATCCGTTTATGGATTTGGTGCCACCGCAGGGCATTAAACTCACTCCGCGGCACTATGCGTATCTGAAGATTTCCGAGGGCTGCAATCACAAATGCAGTTTCTGCATTATTCCTTCGATGCGTGGCAAGTTAGTTTCGCGCCCGGTCGACGATGTATTGCGTGAGGCCGAGAAGCTCGTTGCCGGTGGCGTGCGTGAGCTGCTGGTGATTTCTCAGGACACCAGCGCCTACGGATCTGACATCAAATACGCGTCGCGCGATTGGCGTGCTCATTCGTATCAATCTCGTCTGACCGATTTGTGCCGCGGTTTGTCTGAGCTGGGTGTGTGGACTCGCCTGCATTATGTGTATCCCTATCCACACGTTGACGATGTCATCCCGCTGATGGCTGAAGGCAAATTATTGCCTTATCTGGACGTGCCCTTGCAGCACGCAAGTCCTGCGGTGTTGAAAGCGATGCGCCGGCCGGCGGCTGCTGAAAAACAGTTAGAGCGAATTAATCGCTGGCGCGAGATTTGTCCTGAGTTAACGATTCGCAGCACGTTTATTGTCGGTTTTCCGGGCGAAACCGAAGCCGACTTCGAGATGTTGCTGGATTTTATGGAAGAGGCGCAGCTGGACCGCGTCGGTGCATTTGCCTATTCGCCGGTTGATGGTGCAAGTGCCAATGAATTGGCTGGCGCCGTACCCGAAGAAATAAAACAGGAACGTTTACAGCGATTTATGGAACTGCAGGCGCACATAAGCGCGGAAAAGCTACAAAACAAGATTGGTACACGGCAGAAAGTGTTGGTCGATGCCATTGATGGTGAAATCGCGATTGCCCGGTCGATGGCCGACGCGCCGGAAATCGACGGTTGCGTTCAGATCCAGGACGCCGAATCAATGGGTCTGCGCGTAGGTGAATTTGTCGACGTGCAGATTATGGGCGCAGACGAGCATGACTTGTTTGCCGTTGCCGGCGAGATTGATGACTTCTAGGGATCTCGGAATCGTCCGGAACCTCGGTTACACTGGGGTCAGTCAGCCAATGCAGGAAAGGATTGAACCATGAGCGACGTAAACTCATCGAGTCCCATGCTTAAGCAGGTCTTGACCGCACTCATCGCCGCCGCCGTTGGCATGGGGATTGGTCTGTTGATTGGTAAATGGCAGGGCGTCAATGCGCTGACCGAAGCGCAAGCGGCGCACGATGCCGCCGCCACCGCGCTGCAGACACAGTTGGAGCAGTCGCGCGCTGAAACTGATCAGATTCGCAAAGATCTGGATCGCGAAGTGAATGAGGGCATTTTGCTCGGCGCCCGTAGCTCGATTTTTCAAGCGCTCAATGAGCTGGATAATCGGAATTTTGGATTGGCCGCTGAGCATGTTAAAGGTGCGTCTGAAAGCCTTTCGACGATAAACACGCAGGTCTTAGGCCTCGACCAGGCTCAGATGGATGACCTCATCAGCAGCTTGTCTGCCTTCGGCATCAAAGTCAGTGCCGATATTCAATCTCAGCGTCTTGAGCTCATCGAGCTCGGCGCGCGAATCCAGGCTTTATCGGAGACTGTCTCGCAATGATTTCGATCGTCTTGTGGCTGGCGGCAGCAGGTGCCTGCGCTATCGCCGCAGGCGGATCAGGCCTTCTCGCGTTTAGTTTGTGGACGGTCTACAGCAAAAACTACACGAATTTGAGTTCACGCCAGCGCCGAATGGCGCGGTTTGGGGGCTGGGGGTCTTTGCTGATGGTGCCGGTTTTGGGTGCCGGAGCGATCCTCATGCTGTGGTTTGGCTATCGAGCTTGGATTGGTTTGTCCTGAACCTGTCAATTAGTGTCAATAATCGTCGCTAAACCATTGACGTTTCAGGCAGATTCTGAAAACCTTGCGCAGTGCAGCGTGGTAAATAGGCCAATGGGTCCGACCAGATGCAGCCGTCTATCGAATAACAACGGGGACTATGGCGATTCCATTCTTAAGTAAAGGCTCAAGCAAGGCAGGGGTTGTAGGCCTATGTTTTCATCCGGATCGTCTGGCATTGGTTCATATTGAGCCGGGTGCCGCGGGCAGTTTTGCGGTGAAAAAATGCGCGGAAATTGCAATCCGGGCGCAAACCAAGATTGGCGATGAGCTGCAAAAAAAGGTTAAAGAGCTCAAATTAGTGGGCGCCAAATGCGTTATCACCCTGGAGCGTCAGCTGTATGCATTGCACCAGATTGAACGCCCCGCGGTCCCCGATGCGGAAATTGTTTCGGCGGCGCGTTGGAAGGTAAAAGAGCTGCTGGGCTATCCGATTGACGAAGCAGTGCTCTCGGCCTATGAAGTGCCGGGTACGGAGAGCCGCAGTAAACAAGATATTTTGTATGTCGTCTCTGCTCGCAAGGCGCGCGTCGGCGAGTTAGTCGCTGCCGCCGAGTCCGCTGGACTGGTGCCGATCAAAGTGTCCATTGAAGATATGGCTCTGCGTACTCTGGCCACCATCGGGTCAGGATCCATCGGTAGCGCGGCGCTGCTGCATATCGCGGATCGCAGCGCATCCGTGTCGATCGTATCGGACAAGCTGCTTTACGTTTCACGTGCGATTGAGTTTAGCCGTGATGAATTGGATTTTCTGGACTCCGGCGAAGAGGGTGGAGGTATTGCCGGGCTTGCCAATTTAGGCGATGACTTGAATTCGCGACTGGCGCTGGAAGTGCAGCGGACCTTGGATTATTTCGATCGGCAGTTTACCCGGCCTCCGGTGCGCGAACTTTACGTCGCAGGTACCCGCTCCATCCCGCAGCCAGTGTTTGCCGCGCTTGAAAGCGGGCTGGGCCTGAAAACCGTGAAGATCGCTTATAGCGAGATGCTCAAGCAGGCCGATAAATCGGATGAGCAGAGTTTAACTCGATGCTCGCTTGCCGCATTTGGCGCGATTGAGGAGGACTTATTGTGATTCAAAAAGTCAATCTCCTGATCCGTGAATCGAGTGCAGAAATAGCCGGTTATTCCGCCAGGCAGTTGGGCGTAGCTTTGGCAGCTTTCTTGATTTTGATGCTGGTTTGGCTGGCTTTCACCGAATATAGCCTCAAAGGCGTTTCGGCTAATGCCCAGCTGGCAGAGCAGACCGCCAACGAAAAACGCGTGGAAGCTGAAGCGCTGCTGGCTCAAGTCGCTAAGCGAGTCGCAGATGCCGAGCTGATCGGGCGTGTCGCTCGAGCCGAGCAAGTGCTTAAAGATAAGCAGCAAATCATGACTTTTTTGCAACCGCAGGCCGACGCGGCTTCCGGGTTTTCGGCTTACCTGGAGGGATTGGGGCGGCAAAAAGTTGAGGGGCTTTGGTTGACTCGTATCGCCGTTTCGCAAAATGGCGCAATTATGGGCTTGCAGGGCAGTACCAGTGATCAAGACTTGCTAGTGAGTTACTTGCAGAAACTTGGCGATGAAGTGTATTTCGGTGATCGAGAATTTACGTACATGGCTCTGGAGCGTAATGAAAAAGTCCCGACAACCTTGAGTTTCTCTTTAGCGACAAAGTGCGCTAGCAATGATGCGGATATGCAGTCCATATGCGCTGGCGTTAGCGGGGTGGACAATGAGTAATGCTCTGCAAACCCTTGAGAAGAAGGTCAATGCGCTCAACGGTCGCGAACGGGGATTGATGGCCGCAGCGGCAGCCGTAGTCCTCGGCGGTATTATTTTTGCGGCATGGGTGTCGCCGGCCGAAAAGAAATTGGATCTCGAGCGTAGTCGTTTGAGCGCTCTGCAAGATCAAATTGCGGAGAGCAGTCGGGAGATTGATCGCGTAATGGTGGATTTACGGATTGATCCGAATGAAACGCAGCGTAAGCGTCTGGCGGCGATTGAAGAAGAAATTGCTGCGGTTGACCGCAAGCTTGGCACCGAACTAAACCAGTTGATTGCACCTGATCAGATGCTGACCGTATTGCGCGCGATGCTCAAGGGCAATCCGCGCCTTAAGTTGGCCGCGGCGCAAACGCTGGGAACCGAGAAGGTAGATGTCTGGGGCACCCCGATTGATACCGAAACGACAGCGGCAGGCTCAACGGATGCTGAGGAGCCCGTAACTCACTCTGGCCCGGTTCTTTATCGGCACAGCGTCGAATTAGTTTTTACTGGTGACTACCTGGCGACCATTGACTACTTGAAACAAGTCGAGGGTCTGGACTGGAAGTTATCGTGGTCCTATATGGACCTATCGGCTGGTGAGTACCCGGTCATCGAAGTGCGCTTGCGCGTTTCGACGTTGAGCTTAGGGGAGGGCTGGATCGGTGTATAAATTTATATTCTTATTGCTGATTCTGTCTGGCGCTTCCCTGTTAAGCGCGCAAACGGTTCACGACCCGATGCGACCGCCGTATCGCGTCGCTGCCCAATTAAGCGATGCACCGGCGCAACAGGCGGTGTTACAGTCAACCATCGTTTCACCCAGGAATCGTAGTGCGGTGATCAGTGGGAAGCGTTATGCCATAGGCGACAAAGTTGGCGATGAGACGTTGACTGCAATTACAAATGGACGAGTGACTCTGAACGGGCCTAATGGGGCGCGCGATTTGCGTCTGAACTCCTCACGAATTAAAACCCCGGTGAAAAGCTGATGAATCTGAACTTCGGAAAAATTAAACTCTGCTTCTTGAGTAGTATGCTCGTCGCGCTCAGCGCGTGCGCCAGTACTGCGCAGGTAGCCGAGACGCCTCAGGCTCCTTCGGCACCGCCGGCTTCGGCGCCACCGCCGTCGGTGGTCAATGCATTAATGACGCCGGCTGTTGTTGCTAAGACAGTGCCTGAAGATCGCTTCAATGTAGACGTTGAAGAAATTCCCGCACGGGCATTTTTTATGAGTCTGGTGCAGGAAACAAAAACCAATATGGTTGTGCATCCGGATGTCAGCGGCACTATCAGTCTTACCTTGAAAGACGTAACCATCTCGGAAGTAATGGCATTGTTGCGTGAAGTGTATGGCTATGAGTACGAGCGTCGTGGGCAAGGCTACATCGTATTGCCGGCACGATTGCAGTCGCAGATTTTTCAAGTCGATTATCTCAATTTGCAACGCATCGGTGAGTCGCGTACTCGGGTAAACAATGGTGAGTTAACCGCGAGCAGAAATACCAACGGCGCGGGCGGGCAGGGCTCCGGCACCGGATCATCCGGAGGCGGCGGTGCGAACACTGAGCAGAACTACGGTACTCAAGTAGAGACGAAAACGAGTTCGGATTATTGGGCAGAACTGGAAGTTGCTCTGCGCACGATCGTTGGTAGCGGTGAGGGCCGCTCAATTGTCTTGAGCCCGCAGGCCAGTATGGTTGTGGTGCGTGCGTTGCCATCGGAGCTGCGTGATGTGCAGCAATTTCTGAAAGACTCCGGCGCAGCTATTTCCCGTCAAGTCATCCTGGAAGCCAAAATCGTTGAAGTAACCCTGAGCAATCAATTTCAAAGCGGCATTAACTGGGGCAGTATTGCCAATGTCGGTAGTAGTACGGGAACCATCGGCCAAACCGGTGGCGGTTCGATATTCGGCGATACCGGAGTTTCGGGAATTGCAGGTGCAACCGGCAATTTGGATCCGAACAATTTTTCCGCTGTAAACAACACACAGACCACCGCCTTTGGCGGCGTGTTTAGCATGATGTGGCAGGGCGCCGATTTCTCAGCATTTATTGAGCTGCTGAAGACTCAGGGTGATGTGCGCGTTCTTTCCAGTCCGCGAGTTTCCACCACCAATAATCAAAAAGCGGTGATCAAAGTCGGATCCGACGAATATTTTGTAACAGGCGTCTCCACGACGACGACGACGGGTACCGCAACCACCACCTCACCCAGTGTTGAGCTGTCCCCATTTTTCTCGGGCATCTCGCTGGATGTGACGCCGCAGATCGGATCCGATGGTCAGGTATTGCTGCACGTGCAGCCCACTGTTAGCCAGGTTCGTGATCAGAACAAACGAATCGATTTGGGTGGCGACGCATCGGTGCTCAATCTGCCGCTGGCATTTAGTACGGTGCGACAGGCCGATACAATTGTTCGCGCACGAGATCGGCAGTTGATCGTAATCGGCGGCCTGATGCAGGAACGTGAAGAGGATCGAGAGGCAAGAACGCCCGGCTTGGGTGACATTCCTGTATTAGGAAACTTGTTTAAACAAAAGCGCAAAGTGGCGCAGAAAACCGAATTGGTAATTTTGCTGCGGCCGACGATTGTCGACAGTCAAAGTGTTTGGGATGAAGCCGCCAGAGCCAAACTTGCGCCTACGCGCGAGTTTCTGGAGCGCTGATCGCAGGGGATGGCAAAGCCATGTATCTGCAGCATTTTGGATTGAACCAGCAGCCATTTTCACTGACTCCGGATACGGAGTTTTTCTTCCGGAATCCTCAGCATGTGGAGGCGCTTGAAGTGCTGAATGTGGCTTTGGAGTCAGGCGAAGGTTTTCTGAAGGTTACCGGTGAAGTGGGTACCGGTAAGACATTGCTTTGCCGGACATTACTAAACGGCCTTGGCCCGCATTGGCGCAGCGCTTATATTCCAAACCCTTACCTGCGGCCTGATGCATTGCGTAGATCCATCGCCGAAGAATTGGAATTGCCGATTAAAGAGCGAACGACTCAGCATCAGCTGATTAAAATGCTACAGGATCATTTGATCGCGACCGCAGAGCATGGCAATCGGGTGTTGGTCTGCGTCGATGAGGCTCAGGCCCTGTCTGACCAGAGCTTTGAAGCGCTTCGCCTTTTGTCCAACTTGGAAACTGAAAAGTTTAAATTGCTGCAGGTCGTTTTGTTCGGTCAGCCTGAACTTGATGAGCGTCTGGCGCAGCCCTCGTTACGTCAGCTGCGGCAACGTATTAGTTTCTCCTATCAGCTCTCCCCGTTGGATTGCGAGGGAGTGGGTCATTATTTGAGCCATCGGCTAGCAGTCGCCGGGTACAATGGCCAGCCTTTATTTTCGGCGAGTGCAATTAAGGAAATTCATCGTTGCAGTCGGGGCATACCGCGGCTGGTAAATCAAATCGCGCATAAGTCTCTAATGCTCGTTTTCGGGCGCGGCGATTATGTCACTGAAGTATCGGACATACGCTTCGCCGCATCGGATACTGAAGGAGCTTTCGTGGCGCAAAAAATCCCGCTTTGGCAATGGCTGGGCCTGGTCGGTCTGGTGTTGATCGGAGCAGTATTTATTGGGCTGGGCTTCGGGGTGTGGCCATGAGCGTAATCAATAAGATGCTGCGCGACTTGCAACAACGACGTGCACACGATACGCAGAGCAACCGGATTGGTACGCCACCACCGGCGCGTCCGACGCATACGGTCTCGGCGGCGCGATTAATCTATGTGATATTGGGAATTGTAACTGTGGCTGTCGCTGCGTGGTACGCATGGCAGTTATTCTCTGCCGCCAGGCAAGTTGGCCCGGCCGAGGTTCAGTCGCCGATTATTGCAGCAGTGCCTGCTGCGGATCAGAGCTTGATTGAGCTTGCGGAGCCATCGATAGCGGCTGAGCCAGCGGCGTTGGCACAAGCACCGGATGTCCAGGCGACCCCAACAGAGCAGCTGCCCGCAAATGCGAGGATGCAAACGCAGCAGCCAGAGTCTTCACCTGGCGATGTGCCGGGCCTCGCCAGTGCGCCCGGCAAGGCGCCGAGTAGCCCGGTTGAGGCCGGGCCCCTGCCAGCTGTATCGATGCCAAGCGAACCGGTAATCGAGAAATTGTTGCCGTCAGTAAACGATGCGCTCTTGCTGCTGCAACAGGGCGACTACGCTGAGGCGGAGCAAATCTTACTGCGCCGGCTGCAGGCCAAGCCGGGTGAATCCGACTCAGTTCTTGCACTGGCCGATACGTTTCTGAGACAAAACCAATTCAATAAGGCGCTCGCTATTTTAAGTTCTCTGGCGCCATCGTCACGAGAAACCGAGCGGGCAGCTTTGCTATCGGCGCGCTCGTATATGGGATTGCAGCGATCCGATTTAGCCGCGACTGTGCTCGATGAGCTGGCAGGTGGCCTGCGCGGGGTCGAGTGGTATGGTTTGCGTGGTGCAGTCTACCAATCCAGTTCTGCGCATCAGTTGGCGGTTGATCATTTTGGCCAAGCGAGCCGACTGCAGCCGGGCAATGGCCGCTGGCTGATTGGCGGCGCGATATCACTAGAGGCTTTGGGGCGGTATGATCAGGCTGTCAGCTTGTATGAGAATGCGCAGATGGATATGAGTCTGGATGCCTCGCTAAGAAGTTTCGCCCGAGAAAAACAGATACAGATGCAGCGACACCAGAATCGTTGAGGAACCCATGAATACACCGGCAAGAACGATCCAGAAAATTCGACTAGGCGACCTGTTGGTCGAACACCGGATAATTGCGGCTGACCAACTTCAGCGCGCACTGGCAGAACAGAAAAAATCGGGGCTTAAGCTCGGCCGTACCTTGATCGACATGGGTGTGATTTCCGAGCGCCAGATGATGGAGTTCCTATCCCAGCATTTGGGTTTAGAGCTCATTGATTTACGCAACTTCGAGTTTGATCTGGATGCCGTTCGAAAGCTGCCGGAAACACTGGCTCGTCGCTTCCGCGCAATCGTGCTGAAGAATGACGGTACGGGCTTTCTAGTGGGGATGGCCGATCCAACCGACATTTTTGCTTACGATGAGATTAGCAAAAATCTCGGCACGGAAATTCACATCGCCTTGGTGTCTGAAGATATTTTGCTACGCACATTCGATACGGTTTATCGGCGTACCGAAGAAATTTCTACTCTGGCGCAGGAGCTCGACGAAGAGTTTGCAGATACCGAGCTCGATATTGCTGACATCGTCGCCAGTGCAGCAGTCGCTGATGCACCCGTAGTAAAATTATTGCAGTCGGTTTTCGTCGATGCCGTTCAACAGGGTGCGTCGGATATTCATATTGAGCCCGATGAGAGCGTGTTGCGCCTGCGTTTGCGCGTAGATGGTGTGTTGCAGGAGC
>CBDUOG010000055.1:0-13358 GCA_965368785.1 uncultured Gammaproteobacteria bacterium
CTCATTGAAAGGACAAATCCTCAGTGGAATAACCTCTTCGCCACATTGGATTAGTGAAAGCAGATTCCCGCTTTCGCGGGAATGACGGTAAATGAGTGTGCCGCAACGCTGGACACGAAAAATTGCAGCCAGGGATGGCGTATTCGAGCGTAATCGCGCCTAAAGTCTCGCCATCGAGCACTGCGCTAAGAACAGAAAAATCTCGAAGAGGGCCAACATGGATGTTGGCCGTCGGCGCACGGGCAGGATGCCCGATCGCCGACCGCTGTTCGCAGCCAGCGCGCAGAGCACCCAGCCGATCGGGAATCGGCTGGGTGGTGAGACAGCGCCAGGCACTTTTGGTCACTTTTGTTGCCGGACAAAAGTGACAAGAACACGCGTCAAGGGTAGTCAGGGTTTACGAAAAATCGGGCGCGTCACGGAGAGCTAAAGAGGAGGACGCGTTTTTGGCCCTCGTCGCCACGAGGGCAAAGACACGCATCGAATGGAATTTAAAGGGACGAAAAAATGTGGGCGTCGCCAAACATCAAGAAAAGCAGATCCCAGCTTTCGCTGGGATGACGAGTTACTGAGTTCGCTGGGATGACGGGCTTTCGCCAGAATGACGACGAGGGTGATCCCCCAGCGCTAGAAGGACCAAGCGCCCAACGTGCCGGGTCACCGGCCGCGACCGGTGGGGCGCCCAAAACCCCCGCTTTTTGTCCTGTAAGTCCTTGATTTACCGTCACAGCAGAAGAATTATCCGCCAGAGGTTCCGTCCGGTCGATTGCCCCGTTACACTGATCGTTCGGCTGTTTGATGGCCACTGCCCGGGGGTGATCGGGGTGGTGCTGCAGGCAGCAAAATAAGCCTAACCCCTGATTCGGGGCGTTTATCGCCTCGGGTCGGCTGTTATCCGAATCCATAGATTTATTTAATTAGCGTTGAATCATGCGTCTTTCCACTATCAAGCTTGCTGGCTTCAAAAGTTTCGTCGATCCGACCACCTTGCATTTACCTACCGATATGACCGGCGTGGTCGGTCCGAACGGTTGCGGTAAATCCAATATCATCGATGCCGTGCGCTGGGTAATGGGCGAAAGCTCGGCCAGTCGTTTACGCGGTGATTCGCTGACCGACGTGATCTTCTCGGGCTCCTCATCGCGTAAGCCGGTGAGTCAGGCCACGGTCGAGCTGATTTTTGATAACTCCGACGGCATGATTGCCGGTGAGTACGCACGCTATAACGAAATTTCGGTCAAGCGCTTAGTCAGCCGCGACGGCCAGAGCATCTACTATTTAAATGGTGCGCGTTGCCGCCGCCGTGACATCACCGATTTGTTCCTGGGCACCGGTTTGGGCCCGCGCAGCTACTCGATTATTGAGCAGGGCATGATTTCGCAGATCATTGAAGCGCGCCCGGAGGACCTGCGCGTTTACCTGGAAGAAGCCGCCGGTATTTCGAAGTACAAAGAGCGCCGCCGCGAAACCGAAAATCGCATTAAGCACACCCGCGAAAACCTGGAACGTTTGACTGACCTGCGCGAAGAAATTGAAAAGCAGCTCGATCATTTGAAGCGTCAGGCCAAAGCCGCCGAGCAATACCAGAACCTGCAGGGCACGCGTAAAGAAAAAGACGCGCAGCTTAAAGCGCTGGAGTTCCGCCGTTTTGATGTGCAGACCAAAGACCTGCACGAAAAACTGTTGGCCGATGAAACCAAGTTGCAGGAAATCCTCGCCGGTCAGCGCGAAGTGGAAACCCAAATTGAAACCTGCCGCACGCAGCAGGCCGAAGCCAGCCAGAACATGGGCAAGGTGCAGGCCGAAAGCTACCGCATCAGCGGTGAGCTGGCGCGTATCGAGCAGCAGATTCAGCATCAAAAAGAACTGCGCCAGCGTTTAGAAAATGCCCGCAACGAAACCAATAAAGCTTTTGCCGAAGTGGTCGAGCACATCGATTCGGACCAGGCGCTGTTGAATACGATTCAAGTCGCGATTGAAACCAGCGAACCCGAATTGCAGCAAGTGGCGTCGGTCGATGCGCAAAAACAGGAACGCTTAAAAGAAACCGAGACCGGTCTGGCTAATTGGCAGCTGCGTTGGGACGAGTTTTCCAAAGAGCAATCGCAAGTAGCCAGCGCGGCCGAAGTGGAACGCACCAAAATTGAATACCTCGACAAGCAGGAACTTGATGCTGGTCGTCGCCGCGAAACCCTAAGCGCCGAACGCGCCGCACTGGATGTGGTGGCTTTGGCCGGCTCGCTGGAAAATATGCAGCGTGAGCACGACGAGCGCAAAGCCTCGCTGGATACGCTGAATGCTGAGCTGGAAGATAAGAAAAACGCACTGACCGCCGCGCAGGAACAACAGCGCGCGTTGCAGGGCGAACAAGCCGAATTGCGCAAACAAGTGCAAAGCGCCAAAGGCCGCTTAGCGTCGCTGGAAGCACTGCAGCACGCCGCGCTGGGCCAGGAAAAAAATGCCGCCTTGGATTGGTTAAAAGCGCAGGGTCTGGACAGCAATACGCGTCTGGGTGAATCGCTGAAAGTCGATGCCGGTTGGGAAACCGCGGTGGAAACCGTATTGGGCTCAATGCTCGAAGCGGTGACTGTGGATCGTGCTGATGCTGCGCTCGAAGCCTTAGCTTCGCTCAGCGCCGGTCGTGTCGCTTTAGTCAGCGATGAAGTAAGCAATTTTGCCGCGCCGGAAAATTCATTAGCCGCGAAGGTTCAAGGTCCGGACGCGGTGCGCCGTTTGCTGGCGCAGGTACGCACTGCCGACAGCGCCGAACAGGCACGCGCATTGGCGCGGAATTTGAGTGACGGTCAGGCCGTTGTCACCCAGTCGGGTGAGTGGCTCGGTCAGGGTTGGTTGCGTGTACTGCGCAGTGGTGAAGCGCAGCAGGGCGCGATTGCCCGTGAACGCGAAATCAGCCAGCTGCGCGAAGACATCAACGCGATGCAGCAGCGCGAAAAAGCCATTGAAGAACAATTGGCCCAACAACGCGATGCGCTGTTGGTAGCCGAGCAGCACCGCGAAGACGCACAGCGCACCTTGTATCACACGCACCGCAGTGTCTCGGAATTGGCGGGCTCGTTGCAGAGCCAAAAAGGCCGGGTCGAAAACGCCACCTCGCGCATTAGCAAGCTCGATAGCGATTTGCAGCAATTGGTGCAGGCCATTGAAGCGGCGCAAACCGAAGCACGTTCGGCGCGCGGTCGTTTAGAAACCTCGCTGACCCGCATGGGCGAAATGGAAACTCAGCGTCAGGCGCTGGATAGCGAACGTCGCGAATTAATTGAACAGCGTGATCAGGCCCGCAACGAAGCGCGCGAATCCAAAGAGCAGGCGCATCGTTTGGCCCTGGCGGTGGAAACCCAGCGCGCCCAGCTCAATGGTTTAGTGCAATCCTTAGCGCGTCTGCAAACGCAGAAAACCGCATTAGAACAACGCCGCAGCGAACTCGATGCACAGTGGAGCGAAGGCGATGCGCCAGTGCTGAATTTGCAGAACGAGCGCCAGGCGGTGCTCGATCAACGCGTTTTGGTCGAAAAAGAATTGGCTACTGCGCGTAATGCACTCGATGCGGTTGATCAGGAACTGCGCCGCTACGAACAGCAGCGTCATCAGAAAGATCAAAGCGCGAATAATCAGCGTGAAAAGCTCTCCAAGAGCAAGCTCGAAGAACAAGCCGTGGCCTTGCGCGCCGCGCAGTTCAGCGAAGCGATTACCGCAGCCGGCCTGAATGTCGAAGACGTACTCAATGCATTGCCCGATGATGCCAACGTTGAGGCGTGGTCGAAAGCGATCGAAGACATCGACGCC
This sequence comes from uncultured Gammaproteobacteria bacterium, assembly GCA_965368785.1. Classification (GTDB taxonomy): domain Bacteria; phylum Pseudomonadota; class Gammaproteobacteria; order Xanthomonadales; family Xanthomonadaceae; genus Silanimonas. The sequence continues at coordinate 3,805 of CBDUOG010000055.1, forward strand.
AAGATGCGCCGCTTAGAGCCGGTCAATCTGGCCGCGATTTCCGAGTACGGCGAACAGGCCCAACGTAAAGAATACTTAGATAAGCAAGACGTCGATCTGACCACCGCGCTAAGCCAGCTTGAAGACGCGATCAAGAAGATTGACCGCGAAACCCGCGGCCGCTTTAAAGAAACCTTTGACCGGGTTAATGCCGGCGTGCAGGAACTGTATCCGCGTCTGTTCGGCGGCGGCCATGCTTATCTTGAGCTCACCGGCGAAGACCTGCTCGACACCGGCGTGGCGATTATGGCGCGGCCACCGGGCAAGCGCGTATCGAATATTTCCCTGCTGTCCGGTGGTGAAAAAGCTTTGACCGCGGTGGCCCTGGTGTTCGCCATCTTCCGCCTGAATCCGGCGCCGTTCTGCTTGCTCGACGAAGTCGACGCCCCGCTGGATGAGGCCAATGTCGGCCGATTCTGCGCGCTGGTCACGGAAATGAGTGAGAAGGTACAGTTCCTGTTTGTGACCCATAACAAGGCCACCATGGAAGCGGCACGCCAGTTGTGCGGCGTGACTATGCGTGAACCGGGCGTAAGCCGTTTGGTCAGTGTAGACTTAGCAGAAGCATCACGACTGGCGGGTGCGGCATAATGTCGCACAGCAAAACGTGGCTTCGCGGCCACGGTTTTGCGACCCCCGAAAAACTTGCTGGAGCTGATGAGTGAGCGACGCCAATTTACTGCGCCTGTTTCTGTTTCTTGCATTCGCCTTTTTGTGTGCGGTGATTATTTATGCCGGCCGCAGGCGCGATGCGCAGGGCAAGCGCAAGGCGCCCGCGCCTGATCGCCCGTCTTCGCGAGTTGAGCCCAATTTTGATGGCAAGCAGATTGGCGCGATTGATCGCATGCAACTTGAAGCGTCCGACGCGGAGCCAAATCAGGCCGACTTAGGTCTGCAGCAAGAGCCCCTGCCGGGCATGCGTCCGAATTTGCACTTTGATCGCATTGTCATGATCTATCTGGCCGCACGTGCCGGTGAATTACTGCATGGCGATGACTTGGTCGTGGCTGCTGAAAAGGCAGGCCTGACCTATGGCCATATGAATATCTTTCATCGCCTGATGGAAAATCAGAACGAAGCGGCGCCTATTTTTAGCGTGGCCAATTTAGTGAAGCCCGGCTCGTTTGATATGGCACGCATTAAAGAGCTGCGCACACCGGGCATCAGCTTCTTTACCGCATTGCCCGCGCCGGTGTCCGCATTAGATGCCTGGGATGCGATGCTGCCCACCGCGCAGCGTATGGCCGAACTACTCGACGGCATTTTGCTCGATGAAGACCGTAATGCGCTCAGTCGTCAGCGTATCGCGCATATCCGCGAAGAGATGCGCGCGTTTGACCGGGCCCGTGAAGCCAGTCTGATCCGCAAGTAACAATGACTCCAGGCCAACGCATCGCAGCGCTGCGGCAGCAGATCGAGCAAGCCAATTTTCGTTACTACGTGCTCACGGATCCCTCGATCCCCGACGCCGAATACGATCGATTAATGCGCGAGCTCGAATCGCTTGAAGCTGAGCATCCGGAACTTCGCAGTGCCGATTCGCCGACCCAGCGGGTCAGCGGTTTTGTCGCCAAAGAATTTGTCGAAGTTCAACACCGGGTGCCGATGCTGTCCTTGAACAACGTGTTCAGTGACGACGAGCTAAGCCGTTTTGTTGAACGCATCATTACCGAAATCGGCGACGCCGAACCGAGTTTTTCGCTGGAACCAAAAATTGATGGTTTGGCGATTAATCTACGCTACGAGAAGGGTTTGTTGGTTCAAGCGGCCACCCGCGGTGATGGGGCGACCGGCGAAGACGTGACCCATAATGTCAAAACCATTCGCGCCATTCCTTTGCGTTTGCGCGGGTCGCAGGCGCCGGACGTGCTGGAAGTTCGCGGCGAAATTTATATGCCCAAGTCGGCCTTTAATACCTTCAATGCCGAGGCGCTCAAGCGCGGTGAAAAGACTCTGGCCAATCCACGCAATGGTGCGGCGGGCTCTTTGCGCCAACTTGATACGCGAATCAGCGCCAAACGACCTCTGGCGTTTTTTGCGTATGCCCTGGGCGAGACTCGAGGCTGGCAGCAGCCGGCGTTGCATTCGCAAACGCTAAACGCTTTGCGCGAATTCGGTTTGCCGGTGTGTCCTGAAGCCCATGTGGCGGCGGGCTTAACCGGGATGCTGGCCTATTTCGAACAACTTGCCGAGCAGCGCGATAGTCTGGATTACGACATCGATGGTGTGGTTTACAAACTCGATAGCTACGCGCAGCAAGACGCGATGGGTTTTGTCTCGCGCGCGCCGCGTTGGGCCATTGCGCATAAATTTCCTGCGCTCGAAGAACTGACCACCGTCGAGGCGATCGACGTGCAGGTTGGACGTACCGGAGCGATTACCCCGGTTGCGCGATTGGCACCGGTGCAAGTGGCCGGCGTGGTCGTCACCAATGCCACCTTGCACAATATTGATCAGATCCGCCGACTGGATGTACGCATCGGCGATACCGTTATTATCCGCCGCGCCGGTGATGTGATTCCGGAAGTAGTGCGCGTTGTTAGCGAGCGCCGTTCGCCCAATTCAAAACAGTACGAGTTTCCCAGTGTGTGCCCCGAATGCGGTTCGGCCTTAGCGCAAGATGGCGACCAGGTGGTGATGCGTTGTACCGGCGGCCTGTATTGTCCGGCGCAAAAAACTCAGGCGCTGATTCATTTTGCCTCACGCAAAGCTATGGACATTGAGGGCCTGGGTGATCGCTACTGCGAAGACTTGATCGCCTTTGGTTTAGTAAGAACGGTTGCCGATTTGTATGTGTTGAGTCTGGATGATTTGTTGCATATGAAAAACCTCGCCGATGCGCGTGATGGCGTGGATACCGCAGCCAAGCGCGAAGGCAAGGTGGCGACCAAGTGGGCCGAAAATTTGCTCGAGGCTATAGCTGCCAGCAAGACCACGAGTCTGGAGCGCGTGCTGTTTGCCTTGGGTATTCGCGATGTCGGCGAGACAACGGGCAAAACACTGGCGCGGCATTTCGGTAACTTGGATGCAATCGTTTCGGCCAGCGAAGAAACCTTGCAGGAAGTGCCGGACATCGGCCCGGTGATCGCTAAGAACATTGCGCACTTCTTCGCTGAGCCGCATAACATCGAAGTCATTCAGGCCTTGCGTCAGCACGGTGTGAGCTGGCCGGAAAGCGAAGGCAGACAAATTAGCGAAGGACCGCTCACGGGTAAGACCGTGGTGCTGACCGGCAGCTTGTCGCGTTTTACCCGTGATGAAGCTGGTGTGCTGCTCGAAGGACTCGGTGCTAAGTTGGCCGGCAGTGTGTCGAAGAAGACCCATCTGCTGATCGCCGGTGAAGCGGCGGGGTCGAAATTAGACAAGGCCGAAAAGTTCGGCGTGGAAGTTTGGGACGAGGCGCGTATGTTGGCGTTCTTGTTAGAGCACGGCGCGATCAATGAATGATCAACGCCTGATTGCCTTGCAGATGCGGGCCAAGCTGAATCGCCTGATTCGTGATTTTTTTGCGCACAACGCGCTGGAAGTCGAAACGCCGATCCTCTCGCAGGGCGGTAATACCGATGTAAACATTGAAAGTTTTCATCTGCAATTTAGTGGTCATCGCGACGCCGGCGCAGCGCAGCGGTGGTTGCGCACCTCGCCCGAATACCCGCTCAAACGCTTGCTGGCCGAGGGTGTGGGCGATTGTTATGAGTTGGGCCGGGTGTTTCGCAATGGCGAGGCCGGTGGTCGACACAATCCTGAATTCACCATGTTGGAATGGTACCGCTTGGGCCAGAACCATCTGCAAATTGCCGAAGAAGCCATCGAGTTAATCAAGCGCGCCATGGCATTGGTCAATCAGCAGGTGCAGGTTCAGCGTATGGATTACCGCTATTTGTTTCAGGGCTATGTCGGGATTAATCCGCACAGCGCGACCATCGAACAGCTGCAGGGCGTGCTCGACGGGATTTCAATTAATCCCGAAGGCTTAAGCAAAGACGACTGGCTGGATCTGATTATCACCCACAAAATTCAACCGTGTTTTTCCGCCAACAGCTTAACGCTGGTCTACGATTTTCCTGCCAGCCAATGTGCGTTGGCGCGCTTGCGCTCAGGGGACGTCACCGTTGCCGAACGATTCGAGCTCTATCTGGGTAATTTAGAATTGGTCAACGGCTATCACGAACTCAATGATGCCGACGAGCAAGCGCAGCGCTTTGCGCGCGATTTGAAATTGCGCCAGGCGCAGGGAAAAATTCTTCCACCGCATGATCAGGCGTTTTTGCACAGTGTCGCGCAGCTACCCGATTGCGCCGGTGCGGCGATGGGTATTGATCGCTTGCTGATGGCGATGTTGGGTACCGACAAAATTGCCGATGTCCTGGCTTTTGATTTTGCCAATGCCTGAGTGTGGCTCTGTTAAAATTACTTGTCCTTACTGGCTGAATAATTATGGATTTTGATCGTTACGACCGACTGCGGCCGATTCAATGGCAGGGCGATGCATTGGAACTACTGGATCAACGCAAGCTGCCTTTTGACACGCAGTATCTGCGTTGCCAGAGTGCGGCGGACGTTGCTCAGGCAATTCGCGATTTAGTGGTGCGCGGTGCGCCGGCGATCGGCATCAGTGCAGCCTGGGGTTTAGTGCTCGCGGCCAAAGACTGTAAGGCGAGCGAAGGCCCGCAAGCCCGCGCGCAAATGGCTGATGTATTCGACTTGTTGCGCGCGGCCCGGCCCACTGCGGTCAATTTGATGTGGGCCTTAGACCGGATGAGTGCGGTGTTGCAGACAGCCGGTAGCGATTGGCATGCTGTGTTAACCGTCGAAGCGCAGGCAATCGCCACTGAAGACCTGGCCGCCAACCGGCATATGGGTGCATTAGGCGCTGATTTGATTGCGCCCGGTAGCGGTGTGTTAACCCATTGCAATACCGGCTCGCTGGCGACCGCTGGTTTTGGCACCGCGCTCGGTGTGATCCGCGCCGGCGTCGCCATGGCACGTGTTGCGCAGGTATTTGCCAGTGAAACCCGGCCCTGGGGGCAGGGCGCGCGGCTGACCGCGTGGGAACTGCAGCACGATGGCATTGATGTCAGTCTGATTGCCGACGGTGCCGGAGCGCACCTGATGAAAGAGGGCAAAGTGCAGTGGCTAATTGTCGGCGCGGACCGGATCTGCGCCAATGGCGATACGGCCAATAAAATCGGTACTTATCACCACGCCATTGCAGCCAAGCGTCACGGAGTCAAAGTGATGGTGGTTGCACCGCATTCAACGGTCGACATGGCGACGCCAAGCGGCGAGGAAATCGAAATTGAGCTACGCGACGGGCGCGAATTGCTGTTTAACGGCGCTCAAAGAGTGGTCGCGGAGGGCGTTGCCGCATGGAACCCGGTGTTTGATGTGACGCCGGCTGATCTGATTGATTTCATCGTTACCGACAAGGGTGTTATCGAATCTCCGAACCGCGAAAAAATGATCGCGGTTTTCGGCTCAAAGTCAAGCCGCTAAGCTATTGATTTTCAATGCTAAAAACCACCGCAAAACGGTGGTTTTTTTGCTATAATTCGAAGGCTATAAAAAGGCCCGAAAAATTGGTGGTTTTTTGACCGCCAGGGCTCGGAATTGAACTGTCACATGGAAGCTTAGATGTCTGATCTTGCCAAAGAAATCATTCCCGTAAACCTCGAAGACGAGATGCGCCGCAGCTATCTGGATTACGCAATGAGCGTAATTGTCGGCCGCGCGCTGCCGGATGTGCGTGATGGTCTGAAGCCGGTGCACCGTCGCGTATTGTTCGCCATGAGCGAGCTCGGCGCACACAGCAATAAACCGTATTACAAATCGGCGCGTATCGTCGGTGACGTTATCGGTAAATACCATCCGCACGGTGACACCGCGGTGTATGACACCTTAGTGCGAATGGCCCAGCCGTTCTCGCTGCGCTATATGCTGGTTGACGGTCAGGGTAACTTTGGTTCGGTCGATGGTGACTCGGCTGCAGCGATGCGTTACACCGAAGCGCGCATGTCCAAACTCAGCCACGAAATCATGGCCGACCTGGACAAAGATACAGTCGACTTCCAACCCAACTACGACGAAAAAGAACTCGAACCCACGGTCATGCCGACGCGCATACCGAATTTGCTGGTCAATGGTTCCGCCGGTATTGCGGTGGGTATGGCCACCAACATCGCGCCGCATAATCTGGGTGAGGTGATCGACGCGACGATCGCGCTGATCAACGATCCGGAAGCAACCATTTCCGAATTGATGGAGCATATTCCGGGTCCGGATTTCCCCACCGGCGGCATTATCAATGGTGTTTCGGGTATCCACGCGGCATTCCATACCGGCCGTGGCCGGGTGCGGATGCGCGCCAAAGCAACGATTGAAACCGGCGACAACGACCGCGAAGCGATCATCGTTACCGAGTTGCCGTATCAGGTGAATAAAGCGCGATTGATCGAAAAGATCGCCGAGCTGGTTAAAGAGAAAAAACTCGAAGGTATTTCCGAGTTGCGCGATGAGTCCGATAAAGACGGCATGCGCATTTACATCGAAGTAAAACGCGGTGAGTCGGCCGACATCGTGCTGAATAACTTGTATTCACAAACACCGTTAGCATCTTCGTTTAGCGTCAACATGGTGGCGCTGGTTGACGGGCGTCCGCAGTTGCTGAACTTAAAGCAGATGCTAGAAGCCTTCATCCGCCACCGCCGTGAAGTCGTTACCCGCCGTACTTTGTTTGAGCTGCGTAAAGCACGCGGCCGCGCACACATCTTGGAAGGCTTGACCGTTGCCTTAGCCAACATCGATGAAATGATCGAGTTGATTAAGTCGTCGGAGAACCCACAGGTCGCCAAAGAACGCATTCTTGAGCGCCAATGGCAGCCCGGCTTAGTCAAAACCTTGTTGGCCGCCGCCGGCGCAGAATTGTCGCGCCCTGAGGATCTGGGCAAAGAATTTGGTTTGACCGAAACCGGCTATCGTTTGTCTGAAGCGCAGGCCAAAGACATTCTTGAAATGCGTTTGTCGAAGCTCACCGGCCTGGAGCAGGAAAAGCTCACCGATGAGTACAAAGCATTGCTGGAAAATATCCGCGAGTACATCGAGATTCTGGAAAACCCCGATCGCTTGCTCGAAGTGATTCGCGAAGAATTACGCGCAACCCGTGCAGAATTTGCCGACGAGCGTCGTTCGGAAATCCGTCACGATGAAGAAGATCTCGATATTCTCGATTTGATCACCCCCGAAGACGTGGTGGTTACTTTGTCGCATGCCGGTTATGTCAAACGTCAGTCCCTGGATATTTATCGCTCGCAGCGCCGCGGTGGTAAAGGCCGCAGCGCCACGGCAATGAAGGACGAAGACTTTATTTCGAATCTCTGGGTGGTCAATACCCATGACACCTTGCTGACATTCACCAGCGCCGGTCGCGTTTTCTGGGTCAAGGTGTATCAGTTGCCCGATGCCGGCCCGAACTCCAAAGGTCGCCCGGTAATTAACTGGGTGCCGCTGGAAGAAGGCGAGCGCGTGCAGGCCGTGGTTCCGGTGCGTGAGTTTGATGATGAACACTTTGTGTTCTTTGCCACCCGCAACGGCACCGTTAAGAAGACACCGCTGAGCGATTATTCGCGTCCGCGTGCCTCGGGTATCTGGGCGATTAACTTAAGCGAAGGCGATGGTCTGGTCGATGCGTTCCTGACCGATGGTAATCGCGACATCATGCTGTTCGCCAGCAACGGTAAAGCGGTGCGTTTCGATGAAGAAACCGTCCGCTCGATGGGTCGTACCGCCACCGGTGTGCGTGGCATGCGTCTGGAAGATGGCGAAGAAGTGAAGAGTCTGATTGTGGTCGATGGTGACGGTGAGATTCTCACGGTCAGTGTCAACGGTTACGGCAAACGTACACCGGTTGCTGATTACCCGAAAAAAGGCCGTGGTACTAAGGGCGTGATTGCTCTGCAAATCAGCGAGCGTAACGGTGACTTGATTGGCGCATTGCAGATCAAAGAATCCGACGACATTTTGTTGATCTCGGACTTTGGCACGATGGTGCGTACCCGCGCATCCGAAGTGGCTCAGGTCGGGCGCAATACGCAGGGCGTTACGCTGATGCGTATGCGTGATGATGAAAAGCTCATCGCAATTGAGGCAGTGGCCGAATTCGAAGAAGACGAAGCAACTGATGAGGCTCTGGAGCAACCCGCTTCGGATACCACACAGGCCGTGCCTCCGGCTCAGTCGGCAGCTGAGGCCGAGTCGACTGGAGAGGCAGATTCGCAGGGCAATTAAGTTGCCCTCAAAAAGCCCTGAATGCTGCCCTTAGCCAATGGCATTGGCAGCATTTTGCCCGTATGCTCTGTCTAAGAAAGCACTTGGATAAGGGACGCTTAATGAGGATTCTTGGCAGGGTAGCCGGGCTCGGAGTGAGTCGCGGTGTGATGGTTTTTTCGCTGGCATTGATGAGCATTGTGCTCACTTTTGGCTCCAGTGAGTTGTCCGCAGAAAATGGCGCGCTGGCGCCGCAATCGGTAACGGAAGCGGCCAGTAAGGTACGCGATCAGGTGATGCCGTATGTCGTGAGTATTCTGGTCATTCGCGAAGACTATCAACAAGGCGAGCCCGTATTAAGTGTATCCAGCGGTAGTGGCACGGTCATCACCGAAGCCGGACATATCGCAACCAATGCGCATGTCACGAATAAAGGCAAAATTTTCCGGGTCATTTTTTCTGATGGCCGTGAGCTCAGCGCCAAACTGGTTGGCTCCGATCCGGCATCCGACTTAGCCGTGCTGCAGTTGCAGCCGGATGCTGCGGAAAAGTTTGCATTCACCACCTTTGAATCGATCGTAAATTTAAAAGCCGGAGACACCGTGCTGGCCATGGGTGCGCCCTGGGGCTTATCGAATTCCATGAGCGCTGGCGTGGTGAATAATCCGCGGCGTTTATTGGTTTCTTTATTTGACGATGAAGCCGACTACGAAAGCTACTTCGACGACGATGTGATGACCGGCCGTTACTACGCATGGATTCAGCACGATGCGGCGATTGCGCCGGGGAACTCGGGCGGACCGCTGGTGAACTTGGAAGGTCGTCTGGTTGGCGTGAACACGCGCGGCATGATGTTCGGTGGCGATCTGGCATTTGCGATTCCGGCGCCGGATGTATCGAGAGTTGTCGCCCAACTAATTGCCAACGGCAAAGTAGAACGCAGTTTTCACGGTTTCCGCATTCGGTCCTTAAAAGGCACCGATCATAAAGAAGGTGTGCTGGTTACCGCTGTTGAGCGCGGATCACCGGCGAGAAAAGCGGATCTGCGCGCGGGCGATCGAATCCTCAAGATTAATGATCAGGCGATTACCGCCAGGACGCCGGTCGATGTGCCTGAATATCAACGCTTGATCGCAGAGCTGCCAAAAACTGAGCAACTGAAATTGCAGGTTGACCGTGATGGAAAAACCTTAGAGATTGCGATGCGTGGCGAGCCCCTGGTTTCGGGCAGCAACGACGAGCGGGCTTTTGCT